>JBJSZP010000249.1:0-3194 GCA_046090365.1 Planctomycetia bacterium | reverse complement strand
GGCGAGATCATCGGCGGGCAGGTGTACTGGAACGGCGGCGGCATCTGGTATCGCGGCCGCCAGCCCAACACCACCGAGATGCAGTTCCAGGTCAACAACTGGTATCACTTCAACTGGCTGAGCGGCGACCACATCGTCGAGCAGCACGTGCACAACATCGACGTCGCCAACTGGGTGCTCGATCGGCTGCCGGAGAGCGCCTACGGAGTGGGCGGCCGGCAGAACCGCGTGCCCGGGCAGTCGAGCGAGATCTACGACCACCACGCGGTCAACTTCGTCTATCCGGGCGGCGTGCGGATCGCCAGCCAGTGCCGGCAGTTCCCGGGCGGTGATGGCCGGGTGAACGAGGAGTTCCAGGGCACGAAGGGCTACGTGAAGATCGGCGAGATCACCGACTACAAGGGGAACGTACTCTGGAAGTTCGAGGGGAAGAGCGACAACCCCTACCAGGTGGAGCACGACGAGCTGCACGACGCGATCCGCAACGACAAGCCGCTCAACAATGCCTACTACGGCACGACGTCGAGCTTCTCGGCCGTGCTCGGGCGGACGGCCACCTACACCGGCAAGCAGGTGGGCTACGAGGATCTCTTGAAGACCGGCTTCCGCACGATGCCCGAGACGCTGACCTGGGAGACAACGCCCCCCGTCGTGCCCGACAAGGACGGCAACTACCCGCTGCCGATGCCGGCGACGTACAAGATCGAGGCCCCGAAAAAAGCCACCGCCTGATGATCGTCGGCGTTCCGAAGGAGACGAAGAAGGACGAGTACCGCGTCTCGATGCTGCCGGTGGGCGTCGAGGAACTGGTGCGGGCGGGCCATCGCGTGCTCGTGCAGCGTTCGGCCGGGGCCGGCTCGGGCCTGGCCGACGACGCCTACGCCGCCTGCGGGGCGACGCTCGTCGAGTCGGCGGCCGAAGTGTTCGGTGCGGCGGACCTCGTCGTGAAGGTGAAGGAGCCGCAGCCGCCCGAACTCGCCCTGCTCCGGCCGGGCCAGACGCTTTTTACATACCTGCATCTGGCCGCCGACCGTGCGCTCACCGAGGGCTTCCTGGCAACGGGGGCGACGGGGCTGGCGTACGAGACGCTCCGCGACGAGCGGGGCCGGCTGCCGTTGCTCGTGCCGATGAGCGAGGTCGCCGGCCGGATGAGCATCCAGGAAGGGGCGAAGTATCTGGAGCGGCCGCAGATGGGCCGGGGCATCCTCCTCGGGGGCGTGCCCGGCGTGGCGCCGGCCAACGTGCTCGTGCTCGGCGCCGGCACGGTGGGGGCCAACGCTGCGAAGGTCGCCGCCGGCTTCGGTGCCAACATCGCGCTCCTCGACACGAACCTCGAGCGGCTGCGCTACCTCGACGACGTCACGCCGCCGAACATCGATTGCCTCTACTCAGACCGGCACACGATCCGCGAGCGGCTCGGCTGGGCCGACCTCGTGATCGGCAGCGTGCTCATCCCGGGGGCGCGGGCGCCGCACCTCGTGTCGCGCGAAGACCTCGGCCTGATGAAGCCCGGGGCGGTGATCATCGACGTGGCGATCGACCAGGGGGGCTGCGTGGAGACGAGCCGGCCCACGACACACGCGGCGCCGACATTCGTCGTGGACGAGGTCGTGCACTACTGCGTCACGAACATGCCGGGGGCGGTCGGCCGTACGAGCACCTATGCCCTGTGCAATGCGACGGCCCCCTACGTGCAGCAGTTGGCGGCCGGCATCGACGCCGCCATCGCGGGCAGTCCGGCGATCCGGTCGGCCGTGAATGTCTACCGCGGCCTGCTCGTGCAGCGGGCGGTGGCCGACGCGTTCGGCATGCCGTGCGAGCCGCTGCCATGAGGCCAGTGGATCGAGTGACAAGGAGACAGGCAGAAGCCTGTCTGACGGGATGATCCCCATCTCCGTGCGCTGGGTGGGCGATGCCACCGGCCACCTCGACATCCTCGATCAGACACAGCTGCCCGGGCGGCTCGGCTGGGTGGCGTGCACCGACGTCGACACGGTCGTCGAGGCGATCAAGAGCCTGCGGGTGCGCGGGGCTCCGGCGATCGGCATCGCGGGTGCCTACGGGCTCGTGGTGGCGGCCACCGAGGCGGTGCGGGCAGGCTGGCCACCCGCCCAGGCTCGGGCGCACGTGCTGGCCCGCGGCGAGGAACTCGCGTCGGCCCGCCCGACGGCCGTGAATCTCCGCTGGGCGGTGGAGCGGTCGCTCGGGAAACTCGCCACGCTCCCGGCCGATGCTCCCGCCGGGGCGCTGGCCGACGCGTTGCTCGCCGAGGCCCGGGCCATCCACGACGAGGATCGCCGCCTCTGCGCCGCGATCGGCCGCCATGGCGCAGCGGCCCTCCCCGCCGGCAACATCCTCACCCACTGCAACACGGGCGCGCTCGCGACCGGCGGCGACGGCACGGCGCTGGGCGTGATCACGGCGGCCTGGGATGCGGGCCGGCGGTTCGAGGTGTTCGCCGACGAGACGCGGCCACTCTTTCAGGGCGCACGGCTCACGGCCTGGGAACTCGTCGAACGCGGCATCCCGGTGACCGTGCTCGTCGACGCGGCGGCCGGGCACCTTCTCGCCACCGGCAAGATCGCGGCCTGCATCGTGGGCGCCGACCGGATCACGGCCAACGGCGACACGGCCAACAAGATCGGCACCTACGCCCTCGCCGTCCTCGCCGCGGCCCACGGCGTGCCCTTCTTCGTCGCCGCCCCATCGAGCACCTTCGATCTCACGCTCGAGAGCGGCGCCGACATCCCGATCGAGGAGCGTGCGGCAGCGGAGGTGCTCGCGCCGCTCGGCGTGCCGGCCGCCCCCGCGGGCGCGAAGGCCTTCAATCCCGCCTTCGACGTGACGCCCGCCCGCCTGATTCGCGGGATCATCACCGAGCACGGCGTCATCGACCCGGTGACGAAGCCCCGCATCGCCACGGTGCTCGCAGGCGGACGCTGATTGCAAAGGTCACAGGCGTCAACGCGCCCAATCCGGCTCGGGGTTGCCCCCACCATCTCGCCGGACGCTCACTGCGCCCCTCCGTGGGCTTCGTTCGCTCGGAGTCACATGCGCTGCGCCATCCATGGCTCCGCTGGTGACTCACGCCGGCTCAATGGTAGGGGCAACCCCGAGCCTCCTCCTTTTCAGTTGAGGGAGGCTTCGGGCTGCCCGTGTCCCGGAGCAGGCGTATGCAGGCAAGCGCAGCCATG
>JBJSZP010000248.1:0-15643 GCA_046090365.1 Planctomycetia bacterium | reverse complement strand
GCCACCCTGTGGTGGGAGGTGGGGTATGCCGCCCTCGTCTGGCCCCGGCTCACGCGGCCGGCGGTTCTGGCGATGGCTTTGCCCGTCCACTTGGGAATCGGCCTGGCGATGGGCATGATGGAGTTCGGCCTGGCGATGCTCGCGGCGAACCTCGCCTTCGTCCCGGCCGACACGTTTCGCTCCCTGGTTTCCCGTTCCTCTCCCACCTCCGAAAGACTCGCATGATCGACACGCTGGCAGTCGTCGGCGCCACCGGCGCCGTGGGCCGAATCATCGTCACGATGCTCCTCGATCGCCGGTTTCCGGCGCGGCGCATCAAGCTCCTCGCCTCGGCCCGCTCGGCCGGCAGGCCGCTCGAGATCGCGGGCCGGTCGCTGCCGGTCGAGGAGCTGACGCCCGACTCGTTCGCCGACGTCGACATCGCGATCGGCAGCACGCCCGACGAGGTGGCGGCGGAGTTCGTGCCGTGGGCGGTGGAGCGGGGCACGGTCGTGGTCGACGAGAGCGCGTTCTACCGGATGAACCCCGACGTGCCGCTCGTGATCCCGGAGGTGAACCCCGAGGCCCTCGCCGCCCACAAGGGGATCATCGCCAGCCCCAACTGCTCGACCACGCAGATGGTGATGGTGATGAAGCCGCTGCACGACGCCGCCCGCGTGAAGCGGGTGATCGTGAGCACGTATCAGGCCGTGAGCGGCGCGGGGCTGCCGGCCACGAAGGAGCTGGAGCAGGGGAGCGCCGCCTGGCTGGCGGGGGAGACGCCGAAGCCCGCCATCTTCCCGCACCCGATCGCGGCCAACCTGATCCCGCAGATCGGCTCGCCGAAGCCCAACGGGTTCACGAGCGAGGAGATGAAGATGGTGCTCGAGACGCGAAAGATCCTCGGCGACGAATCGATCGCCGTGAGCGCCACCTGCGTGCGGGTGCCCGTGGCCAACGGCCACAGCGAGTCGATCCTCATCGAGACCGAGAAGAAGCTGTCCGCCGCCGATGCACGGAGACTGCTCGCCGGCTTCCCGGGGATCGTCGTCGACGACGACCTGGGGGCGAAGCGGTATCCGATGCCACGCGACGCAAGCGGCCGCGACGAGGTGTTCGTGGGCCGGATCCGCGAGGACATTTCCTGCGACAACGGGATCGCCCTGTGGTGCGTGTCGGACAACCTCCGCAAGGGGGCCGCCACCAACGCCGTGCAGATCGCCGAGCATCTCGCGAAGCGGTGGACGGGCAGGGCGGGGGCCGCGGGCTCGGGGAGCGGCCGGCCGGTGAAGGCATGACCCGCACGATCTGCCTGCGGCTGGCCTACGAGGGCACGCGCTACTCGGGATGGCAGGTGCAGCCGGGGCGGATGACGGTGCAGGGGACGCTCGCCGAGGCGATCCGGGCGATCAGCAGGGAGGAGATCCTGCCGCGCGGGTCGAGCCGCACCGACGCCGGCGTGCACGCCCTCGACCAGGTCGTGGCGTTCACGTCGGAGAAGGATCTCACCGCCGAGGTCTGGGGGCGGGCCCTCAACGCGAAACTGCCCCCCGACATCACCGTGATCGACGCCCGCGAGGCGGGGGAGGGGTTCGATCCGGTGCGGGCCGCCGTCCGCAAGCGATACCGCTACCGGATCCACGACGCGGCCTGGCGGCCCGTGCTCGCCCGGCACCTCGTGTGGCGGTGGAAGTCGCGGCTCGACGCGGCGGCGATGCAGGCCGCGGCCGGGGTGCTCGTGGGGGAGCACGATTTCACCAGCTTCGAATCGACCCCCTCCACACGCCTCTCGAAAGTGCGCACAATTCATGCGCTCGAGGTCTCCCGTCCGCAGGTCGACGCCGACGCAGCCGGCGCCGAACTCTGGATCGAGGTCGAGGGCAACGGATTCCTGTACAACATGGTGCGGATCATCACGGGGTCGCTCGTGATGATCGGCAGCGGCCGTCGCACCCGCGACTGGCTGGCGGGCGTGCTCGCCGCCAGGAGCCGGCCGACAGCCGGGCCGACCGCGCCCCCGGAAGGCCTCGTGCTCCTCGCGACGACCCTCGCCACCGACTCCTCATGGCAAAGCTCCCCGAACAGCTCGGCCCCCTGAAACTCGTGCAGCAACTCGGCGTGGGCCGGCACTGCGAGATCTGGGAGGCGCTCGACTCCTCCGCGAAGGCCCGCGTGGCCGTGAAGGTGATCGTGCCCGGGAAGGCCAAAGACGCCGACCAGCGCAAGCTGCTCGAGCACGAACTCAAGGTGGCGAAGTCGGTGTCGCATCCGACGGTGATCCGGATCGACAGGCTCTCCGAGGAGGGCGGTCTGCCGCACCTCGTGATGGAGCTGTTTCCGCATCCGAATCTGAAGAAGCAGATCGCGGCCGGCGTCGAGGCGCTCGCCCCGCGACTGCAGCGGATCGTGACGGAGACGGCGCTCGCGCTCGACCACCTCCACGGCCGCGGCTGGGTGCACCGCGACGTGAAGCCCGACAACATCCTCGCGGCTCCCGACGGCCAGGTGAAGCTGATCGACCTCGCGATTGCGCAGGCGAAGCCGGGCCTGTTCGGCAAGCTGCTGGGCGGGAGCGGGCCGGTGCAGGGCTCGCCGAGCTACATGAGCCCGGAGCAGATCCGCGGCCAGCTGCTCGACCCGCGGGCCGACATCTACTCGCTCGGCTGCGTGCTCTTCGAGCTGCTCGCCGGCAAGCCGCCGTTCTCGTCGCCGAATACCAACGACCTGCTCAACAAGCACGTGTCGGCCACGCCGCCGGCGATCGAGTCGCTCAACCCCAACGCCACGACGAGTGTCTCGAAACTGATCCGCCAGATGCTTGCCAAGAAGCCCGCCGACCGCCCGGCGAGCATGCAGGACGTGCTCACGCAGCTCCGCTCGATCCGGTTTTTCGAACGCGCGGTGGGGTGACTTTTTCCGAATTGACTCCGGTGGTTTGCGGCGGGGAAACTACCGTTTTGAGTCACGTCGTCCTGCCAGGTGCCCCGATGTCCCGCGGCCTCCATCGCCTCCCGCTCGAGAAGCCGATCTACGAGCTCGAAGACCGCATCGCTGCGCTCGAGTCGGCCCCCCTCGGCGCCCAACAGCAGGAGGAGCTGCGGCGGCTGAAGCGCGAGGCCGTGGAACTCCAGAAGCAGATTTTCGGGAGCCTCGATCCGTGGCAGACGGTGGAGGTGGCCCGCCACCCCGACCGCCCCAAGACGAGCGACTACCTCGGGCTCGTGTTCGACGAGTTCGTGGAGCTCCATGGCGACAAGTGCTTCGGCGACGACCCGGCGATGCTCACCGGCTTCGCGAAGCTCGACCGCCACAAGGTGCTCGTGATCGGCCACCAGAAAGGAAAAACGCTCGCCGAGCGGCAGGCCTGCCACTTCGGCTGTGCGCATCCCGAGGGTTACCGTAAGGCGATGGGCAAGATGCGGCTGGCGGCGAAGTATGGCCTGCCGGTGATCTGCCTGATCGACACGCCGGGGGCGTATCCGGGCGTGGGTGCCGAGGAGCGCGGGCAGGCGCAGGTGATCGCCGAGAGCATGTTTTTGATGGCGCAGCTGCCGGTGCCGGTGGTGTGCGTGGTGATCGGCGAAGGGGGGTCGGGCGGTGCGCTCGGGATCGGCGTGGGCGACCGCGTGGCGATCCTCGAGCATGCCTACTACAGCGTGATCAGCCCCGAGGGCTGCGCCGGCATCCTCTGGAAGAGCGCCGAGCACAAGGCGAAGGCGGCGCAGGCCCTGCGGATGCGGTCGGGCGACCTGAAGGAGTTTGGGATCGTCGATGCGGTGATCGAGGAGCCGCCGGGGGGCGCCCATCGCGACCCGCGGCAGATGGCGACGAAATTGAAGACGTATCTCCTGCGCACGCTCCGCGAACTCGTCGCGCAGCCGGGCGAATCGCTCGTGGCGAGCCGCTACGAAAAATTCCGCCGGATGGGCGTGTTCCTCGAGGCCGAGACGGCCTGACTCTCGCCGCTCGGACGGCCCTTGATGCTGCCTCGCGACTACTCGATCCGGCTCATGCAGCCGGCCGACTACGGGCCGATCGCCGAGATCTGCCGGGCCGTGTATCCGCACGAGACGCCGTACACGCCCGAGGAACTCGCCGCGCATCGGCGAGTGTTTCCGCAGGGCCAGTTCGTCGCCGAGCACGTTCCGACAGGCGCGGCGGTGGGCGTGCATTTCACGCTGCGGCTGCGAATGGCCGACTACCACATCGACGACTCGTGGAACGTGCTCACCGCGGGCGGCACGTTCCAAGACCACGACCCGGCCGGCCCCACGCTCTACGGAGCCGACGTGTTCGTGAGCCCGGCGCACCAGCACCATGGCCTGGCCCACGCACTCACCGACGCCACCCGTGGACTGGTCGTGGAAGAGCGTCTATGGCGGATGGTCGGCGCGAGCCGGCTGCCCGGCTACGGGGCCGTAGCCGGCTCCGTGACCGCCGCCGACTACGTGCGCGACATCGTGGCGGGAAAGCGGACCGATCCGGTGCTCTCGGCGCACCTCAAGGACGGCTGGAGCGTGGTGAAGCCGATCGAGGGCTATCTGCAGCACGATCCCGAGAGCGCGAACTGGGCCGCCGTAATCCAGTGGGTCAATCCCGCGTGCCCGCCACCTCCGGAGCTGGCCCTGCGCTGACGAGCCGCCTCCGGCCCGTTCCGGGCTCAGCCGTTCAGAGGAGGAGAGGTCCACGGCCGTGAACATCGCAACCGGCCGCGAAACCGCCCCTCTCCCCAACGTCCGATAATGTCTCTTATGTCCGGTCCTGGGGCCCCTGTTTCCTGCGGGATTTCAGCACGATACTGCCCTGCTACCCCGAGAGCTAACTCCCGTGTGGCCGCAGTTCGGGGCTGCCCACGCCCTCTCGCCGGACGTTCGCCTCGGCCCTCCCGGCCTCGGCTCTCTGCATGTCCGCTTCGCTTCGCCATCCATGGCTGCGCTCGCTCCCATAGCCCGCTCGAGGGCATGTGCAGCCCCTCACGGGTTTTGCGGTTGTCGATCGAAGCGCCGTTATCACCGCACCGGCAATGGCGACTGCGCACCGACTGGGAATGGTCCGGGCGGCGCCGAGAAGGCGCTGGCGGCTGGTCGTGCCGGCTGTGCCGGCGGAGGTGCGTTCTGGGGCGGCACGAACCACGATGATCCGGCCGGCAGCGCGCCGCCCGCCTGTTGGGCCGTCGCGCCCCCCTGCCCCCCCTGCTCCGCTCCCGCCCAGGCCGCGGCCGACGTCACGCCCTCGAGCATCGCCTTGAACGGCGACACCTGCCCCGCCATCGCTCCCGTCGAGGGGGGCGGCGCGAGGCCGCCGTTCGGCGCCTGGAACTGCTGCTCGAACTGCTTCACGAACGGATCGACCGTGTCGTGGATTTCCTTGGGCAGGTAGGTGTCGGCCCGCACGATGAGCTCCGCCACGAGCCGGCCGCTACGGCTGCCGACGATCTGGTTTCGATACGCGGGGGCGAGCGTGACGGCGAAGAACGTGACCACGATGCAGAGCAAGGCGCCCTTGGCCAGGCCGAGGAGCAGGCCGAGCTGATGGTCGAAGGCGGAGAGGTGAATCGCGTTGATGGCCCCTGAAATCACGCGAAACACGAGCCACACCACGAGCGACGTGGCCGCGTAGAGCGCGAGCATCGCCGTAAAGCGATTCCAGGGAGCCTGCTGACCGAAGAAGGGGGCCACCTGGCTGGAAAACCGCAGCGCAACGAACGAACTCGCCACGATTCCGGCGATCCAGGCGAGCTGCCAGACCATGCCCTTGAAGTAGCCGAGCAGGGCCGCGACGGCCAGGATGCCCAGCATGACGAGGTCGTACCCTTCGAGCGCCACAGCTGCCTCCGGTGAAACGTGGGGGCGGGGAGTGTAGGGCCTCGGCCCACGGGACACGAAGCCCAATGTGGGCTCGGACGCCCTCGGATCCATCGCCAAGCCAGCCATCCCCAGATTTCCCAAGCGATGCAGATTACCTATTCCTTTCATCTTTTCATTCCGGGAGCGCTGCGGCTGGGCGGAGCCTGACGCGACCTTGCCGTTCCGGCAGTGCAGGGCACGCACGGCGGGTGGGCTGACGCATGCGTGCGCGGATGCCGAAAAAAGAGGGAACGAACGTCTCTGCGCGGGCCGCTTGCCGAGTGGCCCGCAGCGGACGTCGTGCGCCGGCGCATCGGCACGCCGGAGGCGGACGAGGTCGGTCTCGGGGGAGAGCAGAGTGCCCGATTTCCGCGTGCATATGACCGGCTCCACGATCGTCGGCGCCGGCTGCGCCGCCGCCGCGTGGGGGATTGGCGACATGCCGCCGATGACCTGCGCGCTCGCCGGCGGCCTGTGCGCCGTGTCCGGCATGCTGCCCGACCTCGACAGCGGCTCGAGCACGACGCTCAAGGAGAGCGTGGCCTTCGCCGCCGCGGTCACGCCCCTCCTGATGCTGCATCGATTCCAGCAGTGGGGGCTGTCGATGGAGGCGGTGATCCTCCTCGGGGCGGTCATCTATCTCGCGATCCGCTTCGGCCTGACGTGGATCCTCGAAAACTACTCCGTCCACCGCGGCATGTTCCACAGCCTCCCCGCCGGGCTGATCGCCGGCCAGATCGCGTTTCTCGCGTTCGGTGCCGAGGTGCCGCTCCGCCGCTACTTCATCGCCAGCGCCGTCGTGCTCGGCTTCCTCACGCATCTCGTGCTCGACGAGATCTGGGCCGTGCGGAACGGCTGGTTCGGGCCCAAGATGAAGAAGTCGTTCGGCACGGCGCTCAAGTTTTACGGTTCCGAAGCCTGGTCGAACCTGCTCACCTACGTGCTCGTGGTCGTGCTCGGCGTGCTCGCCGCCAGCGACGCGGCCTGGAACGAGCGCGTGCAATTGATGCGGCAGCAGATGGAGCAGGCGACCCGCACGTTCCAGAACTACCAGGCCCCGTGGCAGTATCGACGGTAGGCCATTCCCTGCCGGGCCTTGCCCGGGTGGAGTCGCGGGCCCATCATGGGCCGCAGTTCGCCCTCGGCTCCCGCCCATGCCCCCCGTCGCCACCATCACGCTGCAGCCCTCGGCCGTCGCCAGCCTCGTGGGCTACCTGCTCCTGATCGCGGGGGCCGCCTATGCCGGCGGATCGTCGGTCGCGTTCCTGTCGCTCGGCCACCGCCGCATGCAGGTGCTCCTGTCGCTCACGGCCGGCGTGATGCTCGGCGTGGGCCTCCTGCACCTCCTGCCGCATGCCTACCTCGAGTTTTCCGGGCACCTCGACACCACGATGGCCTGGGTGCTCGCCGGCTTCTTTCTGATGTTTCTGCTCGAACGGGCCTTCCACGGCCATGCGCACCACTCCGCCGACGGCAGCCACGGATGCGGCCATGACTCTCACGCCCACCATGACCACCACCACGACCACGCCCATCACGCCCCCGCCGCCAAAGGGCCGTGGGCGTGGTGCGGCGCGTTCGCGGGCCTCGCGCTCCACAGCCTCGCCGACGGTGCCGCCCTGGCCGCCTCGGTCGGCGCCGACGGCGGCCACGGCCCCGGCCTCCTCGCCGGATTCGCCACGTTCCTCGCAGTCGTGCTCCACAAGCCGTTCGATTCCGCGATCATCGCCACGCTGATGGCCAGCAGCGGTGCCGCCCCGCGCACGCGGCGGATCGTCAACGCGGCCTACGCCCTGATCGTGCCGCTCGGGGCGATCCTCTTCCTGGCGAGCCTGAAGCTCTTCGGTGGCAACAGCAATGCGACGCTCGGCGCGGCGCTGGCGATGGCGGCGGGGGCGTTCCTCTGCATCGCGGCGGCCGACCTCCTGCCGGAGGTGGAGTTTCACAGCCACGACCGGCTGCTGCTCACCGCCGCCCTCACGCTCGGCATCGCAATCGCCTGGGGCATCGTGGTGATGGAGCGGTCGTCGCACGCCCACGCCGTGCACTCGGGCGCCGCCCATGGCCACCCGCACGACTGAACTCGCTTCCAGCCGAGCCGGGGGCTATGCCTCGACGTCGAGCCCGCGGGCCTTGCGGACGGCCCGCACATCGCCCAGCACTTCCTCGATGAGTTCGTGCTGCCGGCGGATGGTGGGCACCTGCGCCTGGAAGAGCCACGCGATCGCCGCGACGAGCGCGAGTGCGCCCACGAGGTGCGGCGTCACCCAGTCCTGCGTGCCGGGCCGGCCGGAGGCGGGGTCGGCGGCTCCGCCGAGCGCCACGATCGCCACCACGGCGAGCATCCCGAGGATGGCAAACGGAAATGCCCGCCGCTTGAGCACGCGGCTGCGCTCGATGTAGGCGGGGTCGAGGGCGTAGGTCTCAACGACCTCGCGGCACCAGCGGCCGGTGCCGATGAAGTAGGTGACCGCCATGCTGTTGACGAGCACGACCAGGAGCGCGGCGAGCACGCCGGAGAGCCGGTGCACGGTGCCCCATCGCAGCACCTGCGGGTCGGTCTGGCCGTGCAGGTCGCCGAGCCATAGGCCGAGGCCGGCCGTGGCCACGAGCAGCGCCACCGCGAACGTGGCCACCCGAAAAAAGACGCGTTCCATCGACCGCCTCGCATGCCTGAGGGAATTGCAACCTCCTCTTTATAGGCGCCAGGAGGCGTGGATGGCCATCTACGGCCGCGGGGGCGTGAGTTCCTTGAGGTGCTGCTCGGTGACGTCGATCAGCCCCGTGAGCGCCGGCTTGTAGACGAAGGCCGTGGCATCGACCGGCTCGCCGATCCGCACGTCGTAGAGTTCGAACACAGCCACCACCTCCGGGGTCGTGGTGGCGGCCGGCCGCGGGCCCGGGATCGCCAGCCATTCGACGCGGAAGGGAAACAGTTCGCGCCGGCCGATGGAGAGCCGCACGCTCCACGGCATGCCCTCGGGAAGATCGGCCGCCGTGATGCCGGCCGGCCCGTTGATCGCCTCGGCCTTGTCGGGCAGCAGGGCGACGAGCGTCGGCTTGTTCCATCCTCCCTCCACGATCCACACCGGCATGCCGTCGAGGTCTTGGGCGGTCGCCGTCGTGAAGCGAAACGACTCGCGCACCAGCGTCAGCATCCGTTGGATGCCGCCGATGAAGGGGCCGTCGGAGGGGCGCGGCGTGATCTTCAGCGTGTCGAGCTGTTCGTGCACGCGCTGCACGTCGACGCGTTGGATCGTGGGCGGCTGCATGCCCAGGTGGCGGTAGTTCCAGAAGAACAGTCCGTCGCAGACCTCGAGCAGGTCGTACGTTTCGGTGTCGGAGCTGAGCCGCGTCTCGAGCCGGAACCGCTGCTCGCGGCCCGTGCCCGACTGCACGTAGCGGCCGCCCCCCTTGAGCACCGTATCACCCACGCGGGCCAGTTGACGGACGCGGGCCGAGACCGACTCCGCCTTCCCGAGCCCGGCGATCGCCGCCGCCACGAGCCGCTCCCCCTGCCCCGCCTCGTCGGCCCCCCGTTGGTAGATGCTGCCCGTCGGAACGCCCTGCGCGAGCGCTGCCGTCGCATAGGCGACCACCGCGAGCCATCCCCAGGCCGCAGCGGCACATAGCCGCCGCGCGGGGCTCCGTCGGCCTGGCAATCTGGGCAGGTGGCTGGCGTTCACGGTCGGTGAAACTTTGAGGATTTTGCCAAAGAAACCGGCCCGGGGAGGTCGACACCTAGGGGGTCGGCAGGTCGGCTGCGGCCGATGCCGTGGAATTCGCGAAACGATCGCGAGTCTACGGCATCCCGCGCGGACGGCCCAAGACGAGAACGACCGCGATCGCCCGCCGATCGCCGGCTTTGGAGGTGAGATGCCATGGTGATGAAGACGCGTCTGCATGGGTTCGTCGGGCTGTCGCTCGCGGCATCGCTCACGGGCTGCCACATCCCGGCGAACTCCCCGCTCTCCGGGCTGGCCGAGATCCGGCCGGTCGCGACCCCGCACACGAACGTGCTCCCGCCGGCCGCGATGCTCCACCACCCGGGGCCGGGCGTTGAAGGACCGGGGCCCGGCGTGATCGTGCCGGCCTCCTACGAAGCGGCGCTCGCCGACGCGGGAGCCGCAGGCGACGGCGGCGGCTTTGGCGGTGCGATGGCGGGCGGCATCATGGGGCCGACCTCGCAGATCGGCTTTCTCGGCCCCGACGGCATGCAGGTGCGCTGGGACGTGAGCGGCTCCGGCGGCTTCGACTCCGAGCCGCTCGTGAGCCCGGGACGCTACGACTTCCCGCAGGGCTCGATCTACCGCCTCAAGGTCACCGACATCCCAGGCTACGAGGGCCTCGAGCTCTACCCGACGCTCGAAGTGGCGCCGGTCTCCCCGCGCACGGCCGCCTTCCTCGACCACAACGCCGTGCCGTTCCAGCTGACCGAGGAAGATCTCGACCAGGTGTCGGCCGGCAACTTCGTCACGAAGGTCGTCTACCTGCCCGATCCCGACTACCAGGAACTCGCCGTCGCCGGCGTGGAGACGCTCGTGAGCACGCGGCTCGATCCGGGCGTCGATCCGGTGGTCGAGGCCGACCGCCGCGGCTCGATCCTGGCGATCATCCGCATCGGCAACAAAGACCTGCAGTCGCCGGGCAGCTCGGCCGGCGGGTTTGCAGCCGGTGCGGGCGGTGTGGCAGGCGGCGCCGGTGGCTCCGGTGCCGGCAACTGTCCCGTCGGCATCGCCGCGCCGCTGGGCATGCCCGTCGGGGGCGATGCCGGCCAGCTGCCGCCCGCGTTTCTCGCCGGGGCCACGGCGCCCGAATACGGCATGCCGATCACCGGCACGCCGATCGGCCTGCCCGGGCCCGCGCACATTCCGCTCGGCGTGCCGGCCGGCCTGCAGAAGCACACGATCACCAACCACACGAAGATGCACATCCCGCCGCCGACGCGCCAGCTGGGCCTGCACGTGCAGCAGTCTCCCGGCCTGAGCTATCCGAAGCCGGCCCGCCATGCCTACATCTCAGAGCGGGCCGATGTGCCGCACATCAAGCTCCGCCAGCCGCCCGAGGACCGCAAGCGATTCGTCGACGGCGGCGGCCCCGATCCCGACGCCGCCGCCGCGGCGGCCGGCCTCTGCCCGCCGGAGCCGGGCGACTACCTGGAGTGATGAACACACCGACCACCACCATCCGGACAGGGACCGTGCTGCGGGCTGCCCGCGGACTGCTGGCGACCGCCGTCCTCGTCTCCTCCTTCCCTGTGGGCTGTGCCCACGGGGAAGCCGAGACGATCACGTTGGACAGAGCCGCCAGCGAACCACAACCGGGAGCGATTGGCGCTCGCGGGCGCCTGCAGCCCGGTCCCCGTCCGGAAGGTGTGCTGCCCGACGGCATGCAGCCCGTCGAAATCAGCGGGCCGGAGGGGCTCGAGGTCGCGATCGAGACGGCCGACGGCTGGTCGCCGCTGCGGCCGGCCCCGCTGCGGATGGGCCTCATGGTCGGCAGTGCCTACCGCCTGCGGATTGCCGGCTTCCCCAGCGCTCCCGAACGCGAGCTGTTTCCCACCGTCCGCGTGCTGGCGAAGCTCGCCTCGCCGCCCGGCCAGGCCTGGCGGTTTCCGATCGAGGTCGTGATCGACGAGGCCGACGTCGCCGCCGCGCTCGAGGGGGCCCTCGTGCGGCGTGTCGTGTATTCCGCCTGTGATCCCGACAGGCCCGACATCGTCCCTGCCGCGTGGTTCGACGTGCGGCCGGGCGACGACGCCCTCGACGTGGCCCTCACGCTCGGCGAACCGGTCGCCGAACTGATCGTGGGCGACCGCGTTCCCGCCCCGGGGAGCGTGCCATGAAGAGCGATCGTCCGCTCCGCTGGCTGCGGATCGCCGCGATCGCCACCGGCGCGATCATCCTCGCGTCGTGCCGCTCGCTCACCGTTCCCGCGCTCCTCCCCGCCACGGCGCTCACCATCGCGGCCGACGACGCCGAAGACCCGTCCGCCTGCCGGCCGTGCCGCGCTGGCGCGGCGCGGCCAGCCGTCTGCCGGTCGGGTGCGTGCCCGGCCGAGGCCTGCCCCGCGCCCGTCTGCCTGCCGCCGCCGGAGGTGCCGACCGCCGTGCCCTGCCTCGTCTGCGACGGCGGCGACCACGGCGCGCCAGCGCGGCCCACGGGCCGCCACGGACTGCGAAACCTCACCGCCGGCGACACGGTGGCCCGCTATCGCCCGGCCGACGCGCCGCTCGATGATGACGACGACCTGTCGGAGGTGCGGCTCGCCGCCTCCACCTGCGCCTGCGTGTATGCGCCGCGGTTTTCCTCGGTGCGGCAGGTGATCCGTCCCAACGAAGAGACTGCGCCGATCGGCCCGCGCGGCCTCGCGAACGAGGCCCATGTCGACGCGGCCGTCGACACGCTGCCCGTCGTGGCCCGCCGGCAGAAGGTGTGCCTCGGGCAGGCCCGCGTGGCGCAGTTCGGCCTCGCCGTGGAGGAACGGCTGCCGGCGCTCGCCGTCGACCAGGCCGACCTGCCGGAGGCGTCGATCAATGCCGACATGCCGGTCGAGCGGGTGCGCGAGGAGCATCCGGCGCTCGCCAGCCGCGTGCAGACGCCGCGGATCAAGGTCGGCTTCGACGTGCCCGTGGCCTGGACCTGCGTGAGGGGTGCACAGGTGATCGTCGACGGCCGGGCCGCGGAGGTGATCGCCGCCGACCGGGGCACCGCCACGCTCCGTCTCGAGGAGCCGGGCCGCGCGGAGCTCACGCTCTGCAAGCGGGCCGGGAGCGACACGGCGCGGGTCGGCGAGGAGCTCGACTTCACGATCTTCCTGCTCAACTCGGGCGACCGCGCCCTCACCGACATCACGCTCGTCGACGCGATCCCCAAGCGGCTCGCGCTCGTGCCCGACAGTGCGGCCTCGAGCCTGCCGGCGGACATCTCCACCGGCACCGGCGACGACGGCTCCGTCGTGGTCACCTGGCGGCTCACGGGCACGCTCCCGCCGGGCGAAGGCGGGTTCGTTCGGTTCCGGACGATCGTGCGGTAGCGGCCGTTTGCCCTCCGGCGCCGCGCAGGGGTACGATCTGAGCCATCGCGGCAGTGTCGCAACGCACCGCCCTCCCCTCCCCTGCTTTTTCCGCGAGGCCTCCATGCTCACGTCCCGTCGGCTGTCCGCCCTCCTGCTCCTCGTCGTCGTCGGTAGCCTCGCGGCGCCCGCCGCGCGGCTCCTCGCCCAGCCGGGCGCCGTCGAATCGCCGCCGGGGCGCCGGGCGGCCGGCATGCCGAAGGTGCCGCCGGTGCCGGAGGGCACGCCGGAACAGTTGATGGCGTTCGTGGAGGGCCTCAAGGACACCGACGCCCGGCCCACGTCGCGGCAGGAGATGATGGCCTACATGCGAGATGTCTCCGCCGCCTCCGTGCAGGTGGCCGACAAGATCCTCGCCCAGGTGAAGCCAGGCCAGAAGTACCACGATGAGGCGGCCACGCTCAAGCTCGAGAGCCTGATGATGCTCGGCCGGCTCGGCGACGAGAAGGCCGCGGCCGAGATGGCCACCTACGCCCAGACGCTCGTCAACAGTCCCTCGCCGGGGCTCGCCAAGCAGGCGCAGCGGCTCGTGCTCGTGTCGGAGGCTCAAGCAATGTTCTCGGGCGGCTCGCTCGACGGCGCCCCCGTCCTCGTGCAGAAGGTGGCCACGATGCTCGCGGCCGACCCGAATGACGAGCAGACGGCAGGGCTCGCCATGCAGCTCGCCGGCGCCTTCGAGCACGTGCCGGGCGGTGAGCAGGTGGCCGCCCTCGCGTACAAGTCGTTCGGCCCGCTGTTCGCCAAGAGCTCGAACGAGCAGGTGAAGGCGATGGGGGAGAGCTTCGCGGGCACGCTGCGGCGGCTTTCGCTCCTCGGCCATCCGATGGAGATCACCGGCACGCTCCTGAGCGGCAAGCCGTTCGACCAGAAGTCGCTCGCCGGCAAGGTGGTGCTCGTCGACTTCTGGGCCACCTGGTGCGGCCCCTGCGTGGCCGAGATCCCCAACGTGATCGAGCAATACGAGAAGTACCGCGACCAGGGCTTCGAGGTCGTGGGCGTGAGCCTCGACGAAGACCGCGAGGCGCTCGAGAAGTTCGTGGCCGAGCAGAAGATCCCCTGGCCGATCCTCTATGAAAAGCCCGAGGGGGAGGGCTGGCGGCATCCGCTGGCCACGTTCTACGGCATTAGCGGCATCCCCACCGTGATCCTCATCGGCCGCGATGGCAACGTGATCACGCTCAACGCCCGGGGCGAGAAGCTCGGCGAGGAGCTCGCGAAGATCTTCAAGCCCAAGGGCTGACGGACCGCCTCACCGTGCACACGCCGCGCATCTCCCGGCGGGCCGGGGCCTTCGACTCATCGGGCATCCGCAAGGTCTTCGACCTCGCGGCCCGGCTCGTCGATCCGATCAACCTCTCGATCGGCCAGCCCGACTTCGCGATGCCCGAGGCCGCCCGCGCGGCGGCGAAGGAGGCGATCGACGCCGGCAAGAACGGCTACACGCCCACGCAGGGCATCGCGGCGCTCCGCGAGCGGCTCGAGGCACGGGCCCGGGCCGAGCTCGGCCAGCCCGGTCGCGCGCTGTGCATGACGAGCGGCTCGAGCGGGGCCCTGAACCTCGCGCTCATGGCGCTCGTCGACCCGGGCGACGAGGTGATCATCTTCGAGCCGGCGTTCGTGATGTATCGGCCGCTCGTGGAGTTTCTCGGCGGCCGCTGCGTGGCCCTCGACACGGCGCCGTCGTTTCAGGTCGACGTCGACCGCGTGGCCGCCGCGATCACGCCGGCCACGAAGGCGATCCTGCTCAACACGCCGGCCAACCCCACCGGTGTCGTGGCCACGGCCGACACGGTCCGCGACCTCGCCCGGCTGGCCGACGCCCGGGGCGTGACGATCATCAGCGACGAGCTCTACCGGTCGTATTGCTACGACGGCCCGTTCGCCTCCCCTGCCCTGCACTCCGAAAACGTCGTCGTGATCGACGGGTTCTCGAAGTCGCACGCGATGACCGGCTGGCGCGTGGGCTGGGTGCACGGCCCGAAGCCGGTCGTCGACGCCTGCACGATGCTCCAGCAATACACGTTCGTGTGCGCCCCGCAGGTGGGCCAGTGGGCGGGCCTCGCCGCGCTCGACGCGCCGATGGACGCGCCGCTCGCCGAGTGCCGGCGGAAGCGCGACCTGCTGATGGCGGCGCTCCGCGGCCACTACCGGTTCGTGCAGCCCGGCGGCGCCTTCTATCTGTACCCAGAGGCCCCCGGCGGCTCGGGGAAGGCATTCGCCGAGCGGGCCGTCGCCGAGGAAAAACTGCTCGTCGTGCCGGGCAGCGTGTTCGGCGCGGCCGACACGCACTTCCGGATCGCCTACACGGTGAGCGACGCCACGCTCGATCGCGGGATCGCCGCCCTCCTCCGCCTCGCCTCACCGGAAAAAGCCTGACGCCATGCCCGCCCGTTCCGTCCGCGACGTCGCCGCGCTGCTCGACCACGCCGTGCTCAAGCCGAATTTCACCGCCGCCGACCTCGCGGCCCAGGCGGCGATGTGCATGGCCCGCGGCGTGGGCTGTCTGTGCGTGCGGCCGTGCGACGTGGCCGCGGCAACGCGGCACGTGGCCGGGAGCCCCGTCGTGGTCGCGAGCGTGATCGGGTTTCCCCACGGCAGCCACCGCCCGGAGACGAAGGCCCTCGAGGCCCGGCTGGCCATCGCCGACGGGGCCCGCGAACTCGACATGGTGCTCGCCATCCACGCCCTGCTCTCCGGCGAGGAATCGCTGGTGCGCGACGATATCGCCGCGGTCGTGGCGGAGG
>JBJSZP010000247.1:0-841 GCA_046090365.1 Planctomycetia bacterium | reverse complement strand
AAAGGGGGGAGGCGAGGGGTTGCCCCTACCATTGAGCCGGCGTATGCAGGCAAGCGCAGCCCGGGCACCGATTCGCCGAAGGCGAATTGGTCGTGCGCAGCGCAGCCGGAGTCGAGCGAACGGAGGGCTGGAGGCCCGCAGTGAGCGTCCGGCGAGGTGGTACGGGGCAACCCCGAGCCGGATTGGGCGCGGTGAGCCTTGCGAACTGGAACAGAGACAGGCTGAAGCCTGTCCGACGCCGACGCAGGTACAATCCGCGTCCATGGATTCGCACGAGCATCCGCCGTTCACGAGCGAGCATGAGGCGGCGCGGTGGTGGCTCGACACGGTGTATGCCGGTGACGACGCGGTGCAGCTCTCGCCGCGGGCCGTCGTCACGGGAATGGTGATCGGCGGCGTGATGTCGATCTCCAATCTGTATGTCGGCCTCAAGACCGGCTGGGGGCTCGGCGTCACGATCACCGCCTGCATCATCGCGTTCGCCGTGTTCCGGTTTCTCGAGAGCGTGGTGCCGGCGTGGCGCGACCGGCCGTTCACGATCCTCGAGAACTACACGATGAGCAGCGCCGCGAGCGCGGCTGGCTATATGTCGAGCGCCGGGCTCGTGTCGGCGGTCCCCGCGCTCTATCTCACGACCGGCCGGCTGCTCACGTGGTGGGAGATCGGCCTGTGGCTCGCGGCGCTGTCGATGCTCGGCGTGTTCATGGCGATCCCGCTCAAGCGGCAGCTGATCAACGTCGACCAGCTCCCCTTCCCCTCCGGCATCGCCACAGCCGAGACGCTTCGCAGCATGCACGGCTCGGGCGGCGAGGCCGTGCCGAAGGCCCGGGCGCTGTTCGCC
>JBJSZP010000246.1:0-2214 GCA_046090365.1 Planctomycetia bacterium | reverse complement strand
TTCTCGAGCGCGGTGCCGTGTGGCACGACACGCCGGGCGACGTCGCCGCCGCGGCCGACGTCGTGATCACGATGGTGGGGATGCCGGCCGACGTCGAGGAGGTGTATCTCGGCGGCACGGCGGCCGTGCCGGCCGGGCAGGGGATCGTGGGGCGGGCGCGGCCCGGGACCGTGCTCATCGACATGACCACGTCGAGCCCCCGGCTTGCCGAGCGGCTTGCCGCGGCCGCTGTGGCCCGCGGCCTGGCGGCGCTCGATGCGCCGGTGACGGGCGGTGACGTGGGGGCGCGGAACGCAGCGCTCGTGATCATGGTCGGGGGCGACGCCGAGGCCTTCGCCCGGGCGCAGCCTATCCTCGCGCTTCTGGGCAAGTCGGCGACGCATCTCGGGCCGGCCGGGGCCGGCCAGCGGTGCAAGCTCGCCAACCAGGTGGCCGTGGCCGTGGGGATGGTGGCGTGGTGCGAGGCGCTTGCGCATGCCAAGGCGGGCGGCCTCGACCCCGCGGTCGTGCAGCAGGTGATCGCAGGCGGCGCGGCGGGCAGCTGGGGCCTCACGAACCTCGCGCCGCGGGCCCTCGCCGGCGATTTCGCGCCGGGGTTTTTCGTGCGGCACCTGCTCAAGGATCTCGCGCTTGCCCGCGAGTGTGCCGCGGCAACGGGCCTTGATCTCCCCGGCCTCGCCACCGCGGAGCGGCTCTACACGATCGTCGCCGACCGCGGCTGTGCCGACGAGGGCACGCAGGCGCTGTATCGGCTCGTGGCGCGCTGAGGGCCCGCTGCCCCGATTGACCGGTGCCTATACTGCCGTATATCATCGACGCCATGTCCACTGCCGCCAAACGCCGCCTCACGCCCGCCGAATACCTCGCCCTGGAGGTGGCGTCGGACGTGCGGCACGAGTTCTTCGACGGCGAGATGTTCGCCATGAGCGGCGGCTCCTACTGGCACAATCTCGTCAAGGACAACCTGGCCCGCGGGCTGGGAAACCGCCTCGCCGGGCGGGCCTGCACCGTGCTCACGAGCGACCAGCGCGTGAAGGTCGACGCGACGGGCCTCTACACGTATCCCGACATCGTCGTGTTCTGCGGGAAGCCCGCGTTCGAGGACGGCGTGAACTACACGGCCGTCAATCCGCTGCTCGTGGCGGAAGTGCTCTCCGACTCGACCGAGAAATACGACCGCGGCGTGAAGTTCGGCCACTACCGCCGGCTGCCGAGCGTGCAGGAATATCTGCTGCTCTGCCAAGACCGTGTGTCGGTCGAATGCTATCGGCGGCAGGCCGACAACGATCCCGGCTCGTGGCTGCTGACCGCCGTCACCGATCCGGCCGGGGTCGTGGAGATCACGTCGCTGGGCATCTCCGTGCCCGTGGCCGAGATCTACGCGAGCGTCGAATTTCCGCCGGCCTCGCCGCCGCCGCCCGCGGTGCCGTAGCCGTTGCTTTCTTGGCAGTCAGACGCTCGGGGGGCAGGGCGATGCTCGGAAAAACGACAGGCATGGTGCGATCGAGCGGATTGGTGTGGCTGGGCTTGATCTTCTTTTCTGCTGGCACCTTCACGGGATCGCCTATGAGCAGCGCGCATGCCGCAAATGTGAACGACGACGAGTCGGCGGTCGGTGCATACACGCTTCCCGACGTGCTCGCCGGCCCCGACGGCCGGGCCGCCGCCTCGGCCGCCGACTGGGCCGGCCGGGTCCGGCCGCATCAACTCGGGCTGCTCGAGGCCAACGTCTACGGGCGCCGGCTACCGCCGGTGTTCGTTCGGGTTGACGGCGAGCCCGTGCGATCGGAGGTCTCGCTCGACGGCGGCAGTGCAATCAGGATCGAGGCCCGGCTCGTGCTCGGCGAGGGGCCGCAGGCGCCGGCGGTGAACGTGCTCGTCTGGCTGCCGAAGTCGGGCCAGCCCGTGCCGCTCTTTCTGTATCTCAACTTCAAGGGCAACGATGCCGAGCATGCCGCCCCGGCGATGCTCGCCCGCGGCTTTGGGATGGCGACGGCCTGCTACGAGGATATTTTTCCCGACAAGCCCGATGGTCGCTCTGCGAGCGCGCTAGCCGCGCTCGGCCGCCCCGTGGAGGGCGACCTCCCGCCCGACGAACCCGGTGCGATCGCCGCCTGGGCCTGGGGCCTGTCGCGGATTCTCGACTGGCTCGTGCGCCTGCCGGAGGTCGATGCCACCCGCGTGATCGTGGTGGGCCACTCGCGCAACGGCAAG
>JBJSZP010000245.1:0-1571 GCA_046090365.1 Planctomycetia bacterium | reverse complement strand
TCCGGACGTTCGCTGCGGCCATCCTGGCCTCCGCTCACTCGGACTGACAGGCGCTGCGCCATCCATGGCTCCGCTGGTCAGTCACGCCGGCTCCACGGCAGGGGCAACCCCTCACGGATTCCTCAAGTGACGAACTCGAGAATCTCAGTCTCTTGTAGGCAGCCAACCGCCGTTCGGGTAGCCCTGCTCACGCCGCCCGGGAAAGGCGCGCTGGCCGTCGTGGGCGTGGCGGGGTGTGATGCGCTGGCGGCCGTGTCGCGGCTGTTCTCGCCACGCGGCAGGGCGGCGCTCGATCAGCGGCCCGATGGCGCGGTGGTGTTTGGCCGCTGGGGCGATTCAGAGCGGGGGGAGGAGGTCGTCGTGATGCGGCATTCAGCCGAGCGGCTCGAGGTGCATTGCCACGGGGGGCTCGCGGCGAGCGCGGCCATCATGACAAGCCTCGAGACGCGCGGGGCCGTGCGGCAGGGATGGCCCGAGTGGCTGGTGGCGGCAGGAGAGTCGGCGATCCAGGTGGAGGCCCGCGAGGCACTCGCCCGGGCCGGCGGGCCGAAGGCAGCGCGGATTCTCTGCCGGCAGCTTGCCGGGGCGCTCGATGCCGAACTCGCCCGTATCGTCGCGCTCGACGCGGCGGGAGACACGGCTGGCGCGGCCGCCCGCAAGCGGCTGCGGCGGGCGGCGCGGGTGGGCCTGCGGCTCACGCGGCCGTGGCGGGTGGTCGTGGCCGGCGAGGTGAACTCGGGCAAGAGCAGCCTGGTCAACGCCCTCGCCGGCCATGCCCGGAGCATCGTGTCGGCCGAGCCGGGCACGACCCGCGACGGGCTCGAAACGCGCGTCGTGCTCGACGGCTGGGAAATCGACCTCGTCGACACGGCTGGCCTTCGCGAAGAGCCGGCAGGCCCGACGGAGGCCGCCGGCATCGAGCGTGCCCGCGCCGCGGCCGCCATAGCCGATCTCGTCCTGCTCTGCAGGACAAGCGGCAGACTATCGGAAAACAGCGATGGGCGAAGGTCTGCCTTCCGTGATGCGCTCATTGTCCTCACGAAATATGATCTCGCGGCGAGCGACTGCGGCATGCCCGCCAACGCGATCTGCACCTCGGCCCTCACGGGCTTGGGTATAGACGAACTCGCCGCCTCGATCATCCACCACCTCGTGCCGGAACAGCACGACGACCCGAAGCTTCTCGAAGGCGCGGTGCCATTCACGGCGCGGCAGGTGAAGATGCTTGCGTAGGACAGCCGTCCCGGCTGTCTTGTGCCCGCTCAACTCAGGACTGGCGCGACGCCTGCCCTACCGCTCAATACCTCGGCACCGTCGGGTCGACGTCGGTGCTCCAGGCATCGATGCCGCCCTGCATGCTCTGGGCGAGGGAAAACCCCTGCTCGCGGAGCCACTTCGCCACGCGCAGGCTGCGCATGCCGTGGTGACAGTGGACGATGACCGGCTTCTCCTTCCAGGCGGCGATCTCTGCGACCCGCTCGGGCAATTCCTGCATCGGAAGGAGCTGTGCGCCGGCGATCTTCGCCGTGGCATGCTCCTCGGGCGTGCGGCAGTCGAGGAGCAGCCGGACA
>JBJSZP010000244.1:0-2141 GCA_046090365.1 Planctomycetia bacterium | reverse complement strand
CGCCCGCACCGGCGTGCCGAGCGCCCGGCCGATCGAGGCCATGCTCGCGGCGAGGGCCCGGGCGTCGGCCTCGCTCGTCATGAACGCGCCGTCACCGCACTTCACGTCGAGGACGAGGGCGTCGATCCCCTCGGCGAGCTTCTTCGAGAGGATCGAGGCGGTGATGAGCGGGATCGACTCCACCGTCGCGGTCGCGTCGCGGAGCGCGTAGAGCACGCGGTCGGCCGGGGCGATCTCCGCCGTCTGCCCGGCGAGCACGAGGCCGCATTCGCGGGCGATCTTCCGGTAGCGGGTGAGGTCGATCCGCACGTCGAAGCCGGGGATGCTCTCGAGCTTGTCGAGCGTGCCACCCGTGTGGCCGAGGCCGCGGCCCGACACCATCGGCACGGTCACGCCGCAGGCGGCCACGATGGGCGCGAGGATCAGGCTGGTCTTGTCGCCGACGCCGCCCGTGGAGTGCTTGTCGACCTTGGGGCCGGGGATGTCGCCGAGGTCGACGACCGTGCCCGAATGGAGCATCGCCTCGACGAGAGCCGCGGTCTCGGCGGGCTGCATCCCCCGCCAGACCACCGCCATCAAGAGGGCGGCCCACTGGTATTCGGGCACCGCGCCGGTGGTGATCCCCTCGACGAGATAGCGGATCTCGGCAGCCGAGAGCGTGCCGCCGTCGCGCTTCTTCCGGATCAGGTCGACGGCCCGCATGGGCGGCCCTCCGCGGACAATCGGGCTGTCAGGAGTGCGACGTGCCGAACTGGCGGTCGCCGGCGTCGCCAAGCCCGGGGACGATGAAGCCCACATCGTTGAGCCCCTCGTCGAGCGCAGCGACGTGGATCGCGACTCCGGGCATGCCGCGCTCGAGCGTGGCCACGCCCTGCGGCGAGGCGATGATCGCGAGGAACGCGATCCGCGGGATGCCCGCAGCCCGGAGAATCTCGCAGGTGCGCACGGCCGAGCCGCCGGTCGCGAGCATCGGATCGACGACGAGGGCCAGCGTCGCGCCGCAGGAGGGGGGCAATTTGTTGTAATACTCCTGCGGCTGCAGCGTGCGTTCGTCGCGATAGAGCCCGATGTGCCAGACCTCGGCCTCGGGGATGATGTCGAGGAGCCCGTCGGCCATGCCGAGGCCCGCCCGGAGGATCGGCACGATCGCAATCCGGTCGGCCAGCCGCCGGCCCTTCGCCATGGCGAGCGGCGTGGCCTGCGACACGTCGAGCGTCGGCAGCCCCGCGGTCGCCTCGTAGGCCAAGAGCCGCGTCACCTGCCGCACCACGCGGCGAAATGCCGGCGGATCGGTGGCCGGGTCGCGGAGCGCGAGCATGTGGTGCGCCACGAGCGGGTGTGTCGAGACGTGCAGCCCTGCCATGAGGCTCGGACCCTCTGACCGATTGACCCTTCCCGGCTGCCCACCAGTTGGCTGGATGTGCCGGTGTATCCTCAGGGCCGGATCATAGTGGTTGCCGACGGCTTGTCGAACCCTTCCTCCGGAGTCATGCGTGTCATGGCGGATCCTTCCGACGACGATCTCCTGGCAGCGGCGCGGCAGGCCGCGGCGCGGGCCTACGCCCCCTACTCCGGCTGGCACCTGGGCGCCGCCGTGGTGTTCGCCGAGACCCCCGGCCACCACGTGGGCGCCAACGTGGAGAACGGCTCCTACGGCCTGACGATCTGCGCGGAGCGGGCGGCGATCTTCGCCGCCGTGGTCGCGGGTGGCCGGCGGCTCACGCGCGTTGCCCTCACCTGCCGCGACGGCTCGGGCGCACTCGTGGCGAAGATCGCCCCCTGCGGCGCATGCCTGCAGGTGATCGCGGAATTCGGCGGGCCCGACACGGCGATCCTGATCGACGGCCGCGGCACCTTCCGCCTCGCCGACTTCCTCCCCCGCCCCTTCGAGTTCACCCCGTAGGACAGGCTTCAGCCTGTCTGGCCTACTTGTTGGCGCGCCGGCTTCGGGCTCCCCGTATCCCGTCGCCGGACGTTCACTGCGGCCACGACCAATCCGCCTGCGGCGGATCGGTGCCCGGCCTCCGTTCACTCGACTCCGGCTGCGCTGCGCCATCCATGGCTACGCTTGCCTGCATACGCCTGCTCCAGGACATGGGGAGCCCGAAGCCTCCCTGTTTCCAGTTGAGGAGGCTCGGGGC
>JBJSZP010000243.1:0-4607 GCA_046090365.1 Planctomycetia bacterium | reverse complement strand
GAACAATCTCGTCAACCGGGGCAATGTCGTGCGCAACAACTTCTACAACGGCGGCTGGTATGGCGGCCGCGGCTGGTATGGCGCCCACTTCAACGCCTGGTGGCCGGGCGCATGGTGGGGCGGCTTCGGCTGGGGCATGGGAGCGGGGTTGCTCACCGGCCTCGCCTGGAGCGAGCTCGCCGGCTGGGGCGGCTACGGCGCCCCGGTCGCGTACAACTACGGCACGAACGTGTGTTACGAGGACGACGGCGTCTACGTGCAGGGCGCCAGGGTCGGATCGGCGACCGATTACGCGGCGCAGGCGGCGACCCTCGCGGCCCAGGGCGGCGCCGACGCGAAGATCGCCGCCGACGACCAGTGGCGGCCGCTCGGCGTGTTTGCCCTCGCGCGGTCGGAGGAGACGAACCCGAGCACGTTCCTGAGCCTCGCGATCGACAAGGCGGGCCTGCTCCGCGGCACCTACTACGACGCCGTGTCCGACTCCACGCAGAACGTCATCGGCAAGGTCGACAAGAAGACGCAGAAGGCCGCCTGGACGATCGGCGACAAGAAGACGCCGATCTACGAGGCCGGCCTCACGAACCTCCTCGAGCAGCAGGCGACGATCCTCGTGCACCGCGACGACGGCAAGGGGGGCAACGGCAAGGTGGAGCAGATGCTGCTCGTGCGCGTGGACGACAAGGCGGGCAAGGCGAGCGCGCAGGCGGGAGCCGACGGGGCCGGGTCGTGAGGCTGCCGACCCGGAGGACAGCCGTCCCGGCTGTCTGATTTTTTTGAGTGGGTACACTACCGGCCCACCCCAGGAGGAAACCGATGGCTGGCAAGAAGATCGTGATGCGGACGGGCGAGGCTCTCGCGGAGGCCGACGAGGCCTGGAGCGCGGCGGAGCCGGAGGTGGTGATCGGCGAGCTCGACGGCCCGGTGGGCTACGCGATCGCCAACCTGATCGGCGACCAGGTGAAGGGGCACACCCGCGTGTGGGCGATCCTCAACAGCGACGTGCAGGTGCGGCCCGCGACGCTGATGGTGAGCAAATACACGGCGCCCAACGCCCGCTACACGAACATCCTCATGGGCACTGTGCAGGCGGCGATCGCCAACGCCGTGCTCGACAGCGTGCGCGAGGGATACATCCCCAAGAACAAGGTGAACGACATCGGGATCATCGTGGCCGTGTGGCTCGATCCCTCGGCCGCCGACGCCAAGACGAAGATCGACCACGAGGTGCTGTTCAACACGCACCGCGAGGCCACGCTCAAGGCGATCCGCAAGGCGATGGCCAACGAGCCCTCGATCGACTGGCTGCTCAAGAACCAGAAGAAGGTCGGGCACTATTTTCATGAACTCGCCGTGAAAGGCGAACTGTAGGACAGGCTTCAGCCCGTTGGATCCATCGTGACAGGCTGAAGCCTGTCCTACGAAGGTGGTAGCATCGAACGGGTGGCGTTTTCACGCACTGCTCAGCACTGTGCGGCTGCAGCGTAAAGACGGGGAAATCCGTTGACCGGGGAGCCGGGTGGCACCATAATGGAACCATTATGGAGGTTCTCGCATGCCGGCAAATCTGACCCTGAAAAACGTTCCGGATGACGTCTACGAGCGCCTCAAGTCTTCCGCGGAGGCCAATCACCGGAGCCTCAACAGCGAGGCGATCGTGTGTCTGAAAGCCATGCTTCTGCCCAGCCGCATCGCTGCGAGCGAGCGGCTCGCCCGGGCCAGAAAGATCCGCGCGGCGCTCGGGAAGCGCACGTTTCGCTCGAAGGATATCGATTCCTTCAAGCGGGAAGGCCGTTCATGATCGTCGTCGATGTCAACGTGATCGCCTACCTTTTTCTCCCGGGGGAACACACGGCGAAAGCGGAGCGGCTTTTGACGCACGATGCCGATTGGGTGGCCCCGCTGTTGTGGCGCAGCGAGTTTCGAAACATCCTCGCCGGCTCCATGCGGCGGCGGATGCTCACGCACGCTGAAGCCCTCGATATTCAGGCAGAGGCGGAAGACCTGATGGCCGGCGCCGAGCAGGATGTCGACTCCGGGCAGGTTCTGAATTTGGTTCGAGACAGCAAGTGCTCAGCCTATGACTGTGAGTATGTCGCCTTGGCAATGGCGCTCGGCGTGAAGCTCGTCACCATGGACTCACAGCTCCGGAAGTCATTTCCTGGCCACGCTATTCCCCTCCCGAAAAGTTGACCGGGCGGATCTTGGCAGATGAATTCCCCCGGCAGGCGGTCGGGCTCATGCCAAACATCACGCGGAATCGCCGCGGGCCGGTCGGCTCGAACCCCGGGAGCTCCTCGATGGGCAGCCCCGTGGCGGCGGCAAGCTCGGGCGTGTCGTGGAACAACACGCGGTCGTCTTCGGCCACGTACGATGCGGTGGTCTGCCGCGATTCGAGCAGCGACTTCAGCGGCGAGTCGATCCGGCAGGGGCCGAGGGAGTTGATGGCGAGGTCGGGGCGGTGGGCATGGGGCGGGCTCCTATCCTGTGGTGCGCATGCCCGAGGCGATGCCCTGGACGCACAGCCGCAGGAGGTCGCGGAGCGGTTCGTCGGGGGCTGCATCGGGGCCGCCGGCCGCCCGCCGGCGCATGAACTCGATCTGGATCAGGTTGAGGGGGTCGATGGAGGGATTGCGGGCCTCGATCGACCGCTGAAACCACGGCGTGGTGGCGAGCAGCTCGCCGCCGCCGACGATTTCGAGGATCACCTGCCGCGTGCGGTCGCGCTCGGCGGCGATCCGCTGCCAGATGCTGCGGCGCACGTCGGGGTCGGTGGTGAGCTCGGAATACCGCTGGGCGATGTACATGTCGGCCTTGGCGAGGGCGAGCGTGGCGTTGTCGATCGTGGCCTGGAAGAAGGGCCACTGGCGGTACATGTCGCACACCGCCTGCCAGGCGTGGCGGTCGTCGTACTTCACGTCGGCGAGCGCCGTGCCCAGGCCGTACCAGGCCGGGAGCATGCAGCGGCTCTGCGTCCAGGAAAACACCCAGGGGATCGCCCGCAGGTCGTCGAGCGTGCGCTCGCCGCGGCGGCGGGCGGGCCGCGACGCGATCGGGAGATTCTCGATGTCGTCGATCGGGGTGGTCTGCGAGAAATACTGGATGAAGCCAGGCTCGTCGACGAGCTCGCGGTAGGCCGCGTAGGACCGCTCCGCCATCCGCTCCATGATCGCGATCCACTCCGGCTGCGGGTCGGACCGGCGGCCGCCCGAGGCCATGAGCGTGGCCCACGACACCTGCTCGAGGTGGCGGCAGGCGATCTCCGGGTCGTCGTAGCGCTCGGCGAGCACCTCGCCCTGCTCGGTGAGCCGCAGGCTGCCGTCGAGCGTTTCGGCCGGGAGCGAGAGGATGCCGCGGGCCGCGGGGCCGCCGCCGCGGCCGAGCGAGCCGCCGCGGCCGTGGAAAAACGTGAGGCTCACGCCGCGGGCCGCCGCCGCCGCGTGGAGCCGGCTCTGCGCCGCCTGCAGGCCCCAGCAGGCCGCGAGATACCCGCCGTCCTTCGTGCTGTCGGAATAGCCCACCATCACCACCTGCCGGTTGCCGCGGCCGGCAAGGTGCTCGGCGTAGGCCGGCGTGTCGAGGATCGTGGCGAGCGTGGTGTGGGCGTGCTGGAGGTCGTTGATCTTCTCGAAGAGCGGCACGATCGCGATATCGTGCGCCGCGACCGGGTCGCCGCGATCGGCCGCCTGCCGCTGTGCCCAGCGCCACAGCCAGAGCACGCAGAGCACGTCGGCCGGGGAGCGGGTGAGGCTCACGATCGCGCAGCCCACGCAATCGCCCCCAAATCGCACCACCGCCCGGTGGAGCAGCTCGAACAGCCGCAGCGTGTCGAGGGCGAGCGGATCGAGGCCCTCGGTCGGCACCGCTCCGATCTTTCCGAGCGACGTGGTGAGCACCCGCACCTTCGTGGCCTCGTCGTCTCCGGCGAGCGCGGCGGCGTCGGGCACGCCCGCCGCTCCGAGGATCGCCGCCATGATCATCTGGTAGGCGCGGGCGTCTTGGCGGACGTCGAGCTTCGTCATGTGGAGGCCGAACGTGCGCACGAGGTCGAGCCAGCGGCGGGTGGGGGAGTCGGCCGCGAGGGCGTGGTCGCGATCGAGGCATTCGACGAGCGCGGCCACGTCGGCTTCGAGTTCGGCGGCCGAGGCGTAGGCCCCCGGCTGCACCGGGTCGGCGAGGCTCGCGGCCGCGGAGCACTCGAGCCTGAAGTGGATCATCCGCAGCCAGCGGCGGTAGGTCTCGTGCGCCGACGATCCGTCGAGCACGGTCTGCAGATCGGGCCACTGCTCGACGAGCGCCTCGAGCCTGCGCTCGAGCGGCTCGGCGCCGCCGGCCTCGCGGAGCGACGACGTGAGCAGGTCGTGGAGCCGCGTGCAGCGGGCGAGATGTGCGTCGATCGCCGCCGAGCGCAGACGGAGCAGCGTGCGCTCGGTGACGTCGGCCGTGACGAATGGGTTGCCGTCGCGATCGCCCCCCATCCACGAGCCGAAGGTAGACAGAGGGAGACTTTGACCTGGCCATCCGATACGACAGGTATCGAGGAACATTTGATGATTGGTCACAAGACTTTTGGTGGGTATCCGCGGAAAAGACCACCGGTGAGGCACTGA
>JBJSZP010000242.1:0-656 GCA_046090365.1 Planctomycetia bacterium | reverse complement strand
CATCCGCGCCACCTCGATGAGCAGGCCGCGGGCCAGCCGCAGGCCCGTGCCCACGTCGAACGAGTCGTCGATATGCGGATCGTTGATCAGACCCTTCCACCCGACGGTGGTGCGCGGCTTCTCGAAATACACCCGCATCACCACGAGCAGCCTGTCGGCCACCCTGTCGGCGAGCGTCTTCAGCCGGGCCGCATAGTCGCGGGCGGCGTCGAGATCGTGGATCGAGCACGGGCCGACGACGGCCAGGAGCCGGTGGTCAGCCCCGGCGAGCACCCGCTCCACCTCCCTGCGCCCGGCGACGATCGTCTGGGTGGCGGCCTCGTCGAGCGGCAGGAGCCCCATCAGCCGTGCCGGCGGCACGAGCGGCTCGAGGCTCTTGATCCGCAGATTCGACGTAGCGGGCGCGGCGGCGGCAGAGGCGGCTGGGTTCATCCTTCCCACTGTAGTTTCAGCGACGCGCGCTTCCTAGGGCTCCTGCTTTCGGGGTCCATTGGCACGCGCCGGCTTCGGGCTCCTCAACTGGAAAGGGGAGGCGAGGGGTTGCCCCTACCATTGAGCCGGCGTGAGTCACCAGCGGAGCCATGGATGGCGCAGCGCCTGTGACTCCGAGCGAACGAAGCCCAGGGATGGGCGCAGTGAGCGTCCGGCGAGATGGT
>JBJSZP010000241.1:0-895 GCA_046090365.1 Planctomycetia bacterium | reverse complement strand
TGGGAGTCGCTCACGGCGGAGCAGCGGGAGTTTCAGGCGACGAAGATGGCGATCCATGCGGCGCTCATCGAGGCGATGGATCGCGAAGTGGGCCGGATCATCCGCCAGCTCGAGGCGATGCACGCCCTCGACGACACGCTGATTTTGTTCGCGAGCGACAATGGCGCCTCGGCCGAGATCATGATCCGCGGCGAGGGGCACGATCCGGCGGCTCCACCCGGCTCACGGAAAACATTCCTCTGCCTGGGCCCGGGCTGGTCGACCTGCGCGAACGCCCCGTTTCGCCGCCACAAGACCTGGGTGCACGAGGGGGGCATCGCCACCCCCTGGATCGTGCACTGGCCGCGCGGCATCGCGGCGCAGGGCGGGCTGCGCACGCAGCCGGTGCACGTGGTGGACGTCGTGCCGACGGTGCTCGAGCTTGCGAAGGTCGCGCCGCCGCGGGCGCACGCCGGCCAGCCGGTGCCGCCCCTGCAGGGCCGCAGTTTCGCACGGGCGCTCGCCGATCCGGCGGCGCCGCCGGCCCACGAGGCCCTCTGGTGGTGCCACGAGGGCAACCGGGCCGTGCGTGCGGGCGACTGGAAGCTCGTCGAAGCGAAGGGGAGTGGCTGGGAGCTTTTCAATCTGGCCAAGGATCGCTGCGAGACGAGGAACCTCGCCGCCGCCGAGCCCGAGCGGGTGAAAGACCTCGCTGCGAAGTGGGAGGTGATCGCCGCCGAATGCCGCAGGCTCGCGACTGCAGAAGCGGCCCTGCCCAAAAAAGCTGCTGCAAAGCGGCCCAACATCATTTACGTGATCACCGACGATCAGGGCTACGGCGACATCGCGGCCCACGGCAACCCGATCGTGAACACGCCCACTCTCGACCGGATGCATGCCGAGAGCGTGCGACTCA
>JBJSZP010000240.1:0-4077 GCA_046090365.1 Planctomycetia bacterium | reverse complement strand
GCCGTGCCGATCCGCCCAGCGCGGATCCTGTTTGGCGTGTGGCGGAACTGAATCGCCGGCCGTGTCACTGGCTTCTCCACGCTCACACGTCGTGACGTGGATCGATCGATTCAGGTTTCCCATGCAAAGGAAAGTTTTATGACCATCAACAGTCTCTTTCTCTGGGCGACGCTGGGCATCCTGCCCTTCGTGGCCCCGATCGCGGGCGGCCCGATGGCGGGCTGCCCGGAGTGTGACTGCTGCGGCTGCTGCGAGACCGGCACCTGCAAGTGCACCACGTGCACCTGCGAGTGCTGTGTCGACGAGTGCCCGACCGGCGGCCTCAAGGCTGAGCAGAAGGACTGCTGCGGCTCTGGCTGCTGCAGCAACTAGCCGCTGACAGGCGACGCACCGCCTGACAGGCGACACACAGTCGCGCGGCGGCGGGGAGCACGAGTTCCCCGCCGCCGTTGCTTTGCGCACGGCCTTGCCGCACGATTGGTGACGCCATGGGCGAGTTGCACCTGATCCTGTTTACGCTGCTCTGGACGATCGTCTGGGTCGCCCCCGTGCCGCGGCTCTCGCCGCGGGTCGAACTCGTGGCGGGGCTGATTCCGTTCGTGGCCTTCGGGCTGCGGGTCTTCGCTGGGTTTTTCGCCGGCGTGCCCGACACCGACCCCGTCCGCACGGCCGTGGGCCCGCTCTTGAACTGGGTGGCCGGCACGGCGGGCGCGGTGCCCTACGCCGTCGTGCTCGACGCCACCGTCGCGCTCGGGCTCGTGTGGTTTGCCGCGGCGTTCGACATTCCGCGCAAGAGCCGGATCGCCACGGCCTGGATCATGCCCGCCGTGGCCATCGCCAGCCTCGCGAGCCAGCGGCTCGCCGGCCAGCCGCTGGAGGAGTTGCTCGCAAGCCACTTGCCCACGGCCCTGCTCGCCGGTCTACTCGGCGCCATGATTGCAGCGGTGCTCGCGCTGACGCCGAGCGACATCCCAAACACGCTTCGCCGCCGCGCCGCTCTCGTCGCCCTCGCTGTGACTCCGCTGGCCGCCGGGCTCGGCGCGGCAGTGCTCGGCCTCCTGGGAACGCTTCCCACCGAACGCCAGGCGGCCGCGGCGTCGATCGCCGCGCTTGCCACGGGCGTGGTCGCCGGGCTCGTGGCCCTCCTCACCTGCGGCTTCACGCGGCCGCGCAGCCGCTGGCTGTTTGCGATGGCGATCGGCGTCGCGGCCGGGGCGACCGTCGCGGCCGCTGCCGCCCGGTAGCGTCCGGGACCGAACCGGTGAAACGACCTCTTCGCGGCAAGCGGCACGCTTGCCCCACGATGCCGCCGAGTAGTGATCCCGCCTACGCCGCGTCGCGTCGTGGTTGGGCGGCGTCGGCATAGGCCTCGAGCGCGACCATGATCGCGTCGAGGGCGTCGAACACATTGGTCGCCCCGCGGTCGAAGGCATCGATGGCGGCCTTGATCTCGGCCAGCGTGAGGATCGCGTGCTTCGCAAGCGGAAGTGGATTGGGCGTCTGCATGACAACCTCCTTGTTCCCCATGGGTATGGCCGAGCTTACCTGCCCGACCCGCGGCGGCATGAAACCAAACCCGCCCCGCCGCTGCTTGCGGAATCGCGCGTTTTTTCACGAGACGATCGCGGACGGATCGATGCATGACCATCCGTGCCGACCGGCTCCGGCTTTGGGGACCGCATGCCGATATCATTGAGACGAATAGGCGGAGATCGGGGGAGGAGTGGACGGAGCGCAGTATTCGCAATTCCCAAATTTTTCCTGGCTCTGCTTCCGCGTCACCGGGAATGCCCGGCAGGCGCCTTTTGTTTTTGACATGCAGAGCCGCACGCACGTGATCAGCCTCACGGTCACGGGGCACCACGCCGTGCGCTGGATCAGGGGTGGGCGTGAAACGCGGTGGGAGGAGGCTACCGGAACCGTCAACTACACGCCGCGCGACGACGACCACCACACGTTCGTGACGCAGATGTCGCCCGACTTCCACTCGGCGGTGCTCTTGATACCCGACGGCCATCTTCGCGGCTGTCTGGCCGACGAGGGCCACGAGCCGGCCGTCGAGTTTCACCACCTCCTCACCCGGACCGACCCGGTGCTCGAGTCGTGCATGCGGCGACTGACCGCGATCGCCCGCCCGGATGACGACGCGGCGGGAGCGCGCCTCGATGAGGCAAGCCGCCGGCTCCTCCTCCGGCTCGTGGAACTCTCCGGCGGCGGACGGCCCGACTGGCACACCGACGAGAGCACCTTCGACAAGGCCACGATCACCCACCTCGTCAACTACATCGACGAGTACCTGCGGGTGACTCCCTCGCTCGCCGCCCTGGCGATGCTCACGGGCCTGTCGCCAAGCCACTTCGCCAAGAAGTTTCGGCACTCGACGGGCCTCAGCCCGCATCGGTTCGTCAATCGCCGCCGCGTGGCCCGCTCGCTCGCCCTGCTCCGGGAGGATTCGCATTCGCTCGCCGACGTCGCCCTCGAACTCGGCTTCTCGTCGCAGAGCCATTTCACGCGGCTCTTCAGCCTGTTGAGCGGCATGACGCCGGCCCGCTACCGCAAGCAGTGCTGCCGCACGGTGGGCTAGCCTGCCGGGCTGTTTTCGCGTGGGAACTGTGGCATAGTGGGTGCCATGGCAACCAAGGAAGCCACCCTCCCGGGCCCCACCGAACGCGCCGCGGCCCTCAAGGCGCGCCGGCAGCTCAAGATGGCCCGCTCCGCACACGCCTACGTCCGCGGCAACACGAAGAACTTCTACGAGTGGCTCGAGGGGAGCACCGGCGAGACCGTGCCGGCCGGGCCGGCGATCTGGATCTGCGGCGACTGCCACGCCGGCAACATCGGCCCGATCGCGAGCGCCAAAGGCACCGTCTCGATCCAGATCCGCGACCTCGACCAGACCGTCGTCGGCAACCCCGCGCACGACCTGATCCGGCTCGGCCTGTCGATGGCGAGCGCCGCCCGCGGCTCCGACCTGCCCGGCGTGACCACCGCGCGGATGATGGAACAAATCATCGAGGGCTACGAGCAGAGCTTCGGGGCCGTGGCCGATGCCGACGACGAGTGGCCCGAGGTGGTGCAGAAGGCGATGAAGGCCGCCCTCAAGCGCGGCTGGAAGGATCTCGCCCGCGAGCGGATCGAGGACACGAAGCCCACGATCCCGCTCGGCAAGACGTTTTGGCCACTCGCCCCCGAGGAGCGCGAGGCGGTCGATGCACTGTTCTCCACCGACGCGGGCCACCGGCTCGTGACCGCGCTCAAGTCGCGGCCCGACGACGCCGACATCGAGGTGGTCGACGCGGCCTACTGGGTGAAGGGCTGCAGCTCGCTCGGCCTGCTCCGCTGCGCCGTGCTCGTGGCGGTGGGCGGGAAGAAGGGGGAGGTGTGCCTCGTCGACATCAAGGAGGCCGTGCCGGCCCTCGCCCCGCGGGCCGACGCGGCCGAGATGCCGGCCGACCACGGGGAGCGGGTCGTGGCGGGGGCCTGGCACCTCTCCCCGGCGCTCGGCGACCGGATGCTCGCCGCGAAGGTGCTCGATCGGCCCGTGTTCGTGCGGGAGCTCCTGCCGCAGGACCTGAAGTTTGAACTGGCCGACCTGACCTGCGACGAGGCGATGCGGCTCGCGCGGTTTCTGGCGACGGTCGTGGGCAAGGCGCACGCCCGCCAGATGGACGAGCCCACCCGGAAATCCTGGCAGGAGGTGCTCAGCCAGCACCGCTCGAAGACGCTCGACGCGCCCTCGTGGCTGTGGGCGAGCGTGGTGGACCTGCTCGCCACGCACGAGAAGGCCTACCTCGAGCACTGCCGGCGCTACGCCACCGAGTCCGCCGGGGCGTGATGACGCGGCATGAGCTCGGCAGGCGATCAGTTCGACCGGCTCGAGCGGCTCATCTACCGCCCGGTCTCCACGCGGCCCGACTGGCTCAAGGCCTGGCGGAACGAGGCCAACTATCTCTTGTTTCTCGCCCGGCGGGCGGAGGACAACGAAGACGTCGAGGAACTCGAGGAGCTCGAAGCCCAGGCCCGCGACATGGCCGACACCGTCGAGGCCCGGCTGAAGCACGAGGGGCTCTGGTAGCC
>JBJSZP010000239.1:0-12652 GCA_046090365.1 Planctomycetia bacterium | reverse complement strand
CGCGTGATCCTCGGGAACCAGGCCGACCGGCTCACGCCCGGCGGCATCGGGGCCCGGATCGCCGACACGGTCGCCGTGCTCGAGGCCTGCCGCAGCCGCGCACTCGACGCGGGTGTGAAGATCGCCGTGGAGAACCACGCCGGCGACATGCAGTCGCGGGAGTTGCTCGGGCTCGTGGAGGCCGCCGGCCCCGACTTCGTCGGCGTGAACTTCGATTCGGGCAACGCCTGCTGGGCCCTCGAGGATCCGCTCGAGGCGCTCGAACGGCTCGCCCCGCACGTGCTCACGACGAGCCTCCGCGACACGATGCTCTGGGAGACGCCGACGGGCGTCACGGCGCAGTGGACCGCGATGGGAGAGGGCTGCACCGACCTCGCAGCCTTCTTCGACCTGTTCGAGAAGCGCTGCCCCGGGGTGGCGGTGCACATCGAGACGATCTCGGGATTCCCGCGGTCGTTCCCGTTGGGCGACCGCGATTTCTGGCGTGCCTACCCGGCCGCCCGTGCCGCCGACCTCGCCGCCTTCCTCGCTCTCGCGAAGCGCGGCCACGAGATCCCGCCCTTCAAGCCCCCCGCCGGCCCCGCCAAGCTCGAGGCCGAGCGCACCTATCAGCAGGCCGAGCTCGCCCGCAGCATCACCTTCTGCCGCGCCACACTGGGCCTGGGAATGCGGTGACCGCGCGTAGCACAGGCGTCTCGCTTGTCTTCTCGTGGGACAGACTTCAGCCTGTCACGCCTCGGTCAGTTGGTGCGTGCCGGCTTCGGACTCCCCGTATCCTCCCCTTTCCAGTTGAGGAGGCTCGGGGCTGCCCATGCCCTCGAGCGGGCTATGGAAGCGAGCGCAGCCATGGATGGCGAAAGCGAAGCGGACATGCAGTGAGCCGAGGCCGGGAAGGCCGAGGCGAACGTCAAGCGAGAGGGCGTAGGCAGTCACGAGCCGGCGCGCACCAGAAAAGCATGACAGGCTGAAGCCTGTCCTACGCAGGCACGCGCAAGTGTCCGCGCATTGCGCAGCACAGATTTCCGGATCTCAGTGGCACGCGGCGGCGGGGGCGTATCGTCGAGCGACGCCCCGCGGAGCTTCGCCCGTGCAGACGCAGCCGCAGATTTCGTTCGATGATCTTCCGGTCGACGAGGCCGTGCGCGAGGCGGCGCTCGAGCATGTTGCACGGCTGGAGAAGACGTGCGACCGGATCACCGGCTGCCATGTCGTGATCGCCCAGCCGCACCGGCATCACCGCGAGGGGCGGCTGTATTCCGTGCGGGTCGACCTCGTGGTGCCGGGGACGGAGATCGTCGTCAATCGGAACCATCCAGCCGACCATGCGCACGAAGACGTGTATGTGGCGCTCCGCGACTCGTTCGACGCCGCCCGTCGCCGGCTGGAGGACCACGTGCGGCACCTGCGCGGCGCCGTGAAGCAGCATCTGCCGCGGGCCGAGGGGCGGGTGACGCAGATCTTCCCGCTCCAGGGCTATGGGTTCATCGAGACGCCCGACGGCCGTGAGATCTACTTCCACCGGCATGCCCTCAGCGACGACGACTTCCGGATCGTCGACCTCGGCACACGCGTGCACTTCACCGAGGAGGAGGGCGACGAGGGGCCGCAGGCCGCCAGCGTGGAGGTGGTGCACGGGGCCGCCGCCCGGGGAGGAGCCCGCTGATGCTCACGAGCGCCGTCACCGCCGCCGACGTCACCATTCCAGCGCTCTCCGCGACGGGCCAGCCGCTCGACCTGCCGGGCAGGCTCTCGCTGCCCGAGCCGGTGCACGGGCTCGTGCTCTTCGCGCACGGCAGCGGCTCGAGCCGCTTCAGCCCGCGCAACCAATACGTCGCCGGCGTGCTCCAAGAGTCGTGGATCGGCACGCTGCTCTTCGACCTGCTCACGGCCGAGGAGGCGGAGGATCGCGTCAACGTGTTCGACATCGGGCTCCTCGCGGAGCGGCTCGGCGCCGCGATCACGAGCGTGCGGTCCCGCGAGAACACCGCCTCGCTGCCGCTCGGGCTGTTCGGCGCGAGCACCGGCGCCGCGGCGGCGCTCGTGGCCGCGGCCCACGACCCCGGCGTGAAGGCCGTCGTGTCGCGCGGCGGACGGCCCGACATGGCGGGCCATGCCCTCGGCCGCGTCCACTGCCCCACCCTGCTCGTCGTCGGCGGGCACGACGAGGAGGTGCTCGTGCTCAACCGCCTCGCCCTCGAACACCTCGGGGGCGAAAAGCACCTCGCGATCGTGCCGGGGGCGACGCACCTGTTCGAGGAGCCCGGCACGCTCGAGGAGGCGGCCCGGCTGGCGGCTGAATGGTTCGCACGGCATCTGCATCCGAGGAGCACGCCATGAACCACCTGTTTTTCGACAACCGCGAGCAGGCCGGCTGGATGCTCGTCGACCGGCTGCGGGCCCACGGGATCGGCACCGGCACCGAGAAGCCGCTCGTGCTCGCGATCCCGCGCGGCGGCGTGGAGGTGGGGGCGGCGCTCGCCCGCGGCCTCGGGGCCGAGCTCGACGTCGTGCTCTCGCGGAAGCTGCGGGCGCCCCACCAGCCCGAGCTCGCCCTCGGCGCCGTGTCGGAGACGGGCGAAATCCACCTCAACCACTTCGCCAGCGCGATGACCGATGCGGGCGACGCCTACATTGAGGCCGAGCGAAAGCGGCAACTCGAGGAGATCGAGCGGCGGAAGGTCATGTTTCGCGCCATCCGCCCCCAGGCCACGATCCGCGGCCGCGCGGTGATCGTCACCGACGATGGCCTGGCCACCGGGGCCACGATGATCGCGGCCCTGCGCACGGTGCGGGCCGCGGGGGCCCGCGAGATCATCGCGGCCGTGCCCGTCGCCGCGCCCGACCGGCTCGACGCGATCCGGCCGCTGTGCGACCGGATCGAGTGCCTCGTGGAGCCCGTCGACTTCTGGGCCGTGGGCCAGTTCTACCGCTCGTTCGACCAGGTGAGCGACGAGCGCGTGTGCGACCTGCTGCGTGAATTCGGCCTGCCGGCGACGAAGTGGACCCGCGGCGTCGCCTGACGGGCAGGCGTCAGGCGCTCTTCGTGCGGGCTTCGCGGAGCGGCACGACCGGGTCGAGGCCCTCCACGTTTCGCGCCGTGATCAGGTAGGAACTGCCCGCGTGGTCGGGGAGATCGAACATCGGGTCGAGCATCACGTCCTCGATGATCGACCTCAGGCCGCGGGCGCCGGTTTCCTTCTTCATCGCCCTGCGGGCGATCGCCACGAGCGCCTCGTCGGTGAACTCGAGCTGGCAGTTCTCCATGCCGAAGAGCTTCTGATACTGCTTGACGAGGGCGTTCTTCGGCTCCTTGAGCACCTTCACGAGGGCGTGCTCGTCGAGCGGCTTGAGTGACGAGATCACCGGCAGACGGCCGACGAGCTCAGGGATCAGGCCGAATTCGAGGATGTCGTCGGAGTCGACCTGCGGGAGCAGCTCGCCGAGCGAGGCGTCGCCCTTGTGGCCGCTGGGCTGGCCGAAGCCGATCGTCTTCTTGCCGAGCCGCTTGCCGATGATCTTGTCGATCCCCACGAACGTCCCGCCGCAGATGAAGAGGATGTTCGAGGTATCGATCTGGATGTACTGCTGCTCCGGGTGCTTGCGGCCTCCCTGGGGCGGCACGTTGGCCACGGTGCCCTCGAGCATCTTGAGGAGCGCCTGCTGCACGCCCTCGCCCGACACGTCGCGGGTGATCGACACGTTCTGGCTCGTCTTGCCGATCTTGTCGATCTCGTCGATGTAGAGCACGCCGCGCTGGGCCGCCTCGATGTCGAAGTCGGCCGCGTTGAGCAGCTTGAGGAGCAGGTTTTCCACGTCCTCGCCCACGTAGCCGGCCTCGGTGAGCGTGGTCGCGTCGCCGATGGCGAAGGGCACGTTGAGGATCTTGGCGAGCGTGCGGGCCAGGAGCGTCTTGCCGCAGCCGGTGGGCCCGAGGAGGAGGATGTTCGACTTCTCCACCTCGACGTCCGACCCCTCGCTCCCGAGCGTGAGCCGCTTGTAGTGGCTGTGCACGGCCACGGCCAGCACCCGCTTGGCATGCTCCTGGCCGATCACATACTCGTCGAGGTGGGCCACGATCTCACGCGGGGACGGGATCGACGAGAAGAGCTGCTTGCTCGTGCCGCGGCGCCGCTTCTCCTGATCGAGGATCGACTGGCAGAGCTCGATGCACTCGCCGCAGATGTAGACGTCGCCGGGGCCCTCCACGAGCGGCCCCACATCCCGGTAGCTCTTGCGGCAGAACGAGCAGAAGGCGTTTTTCTTGGTCGTGCCACCCGCGCCGCGGCGTCCGAGATTGTTGACGTCTTTCCCTGAAGGCATGTCGTAGCTTTCCTTTCCGAGCCCGCGGCGGGCGATGCGTTGGTCAGTCGGTCAACACGTCAGCAGATCATCCACAGCGCCCGGCGGCCGGCCCCCGGTCTCCGGCGACCAGGCTCCCGTCCGACTCGATGCGCGGCTCGACGAGCGTTCTTATTTTTCGGTATTCCTCGGCGGACAGCACACCCTTGTCGCGGAGATTCTTGTATTCGGCAAGCGTGGTTTCCCAGGAAGCGTGGTTGGCGTCGGCTTTGCGAAACCGGGAGCGGATCATGACGATCACGACGACACCGGCGGCCACGAACGCCGCGAGCAGCAGGGAACTGATCAAAAACGACTGCATGGTTCGCCCGGGCCTTCCCCGGCACCCGAATCCCCGGGGCCTCGATTCCAGCATTCTTCCATCGGCTCGCCGGCGTGAATTATGCCAGTCCCGCGGAGACCGGGTCCAGCATTTGGCCGCCCAGCCTGCCTAGGCACGTCATTCGCCCCTTCTTCCGGCACCTCCGCAGACCACTGCCCCGATGGGTGAATCTGGGTGGACTCTGCGCCGAGGTTCGGGAGGAATGCGACTTTGACGCCTGCAACGGTCGATCCATGGCGACATGGCAGCGGCCTGCAAATTCGATGCGCCACCGGGACCGGCGGGGCGACGGCGCCACGCGGCGTTCCGGGCGGCGGCGCTCGCATGGGCCTGCCTGCTCATGGCGGCCGTCGCGGCGCCGCCCGCGTGGTCGGCCGAGCAGGCCGATTCGGCCGCGCTCCCTGACCTCGTGCGCACGAAGCAGCGAGTGTTCTCGATCCCATTCAGGCTGCCGCAGGCCAAGTCGCCCGACGCGGCTCCGCAGCGGGTCGTGCTCAGCGTGTCGACCGACCTGGGCGTGACGTGGACGCCCGCGGGGGAGGCGGCCCCGGGAGCCGGATCCTTCACCTACCGGGCCGAGGCCGACGGTGAATATTGGTTTCAGCTGCGGGCCATCGACGCCAAGGGGCGCAGCCGCGGCGGAGCAGGCCCCGACATCCGGGTGCTCGTCGACGCCGCCGGGCCGAAGATCGCCGCCCGCGTCTGGAAGGGGTCCGACGGCGAGATCGTCTGCCGCTACGCCGCCGTCGACGACTCGCTGCGGCTCGAGTCGCTTTCGGTCGAGTATCGCGGCAAGGGCGATCAGGGCTGGAAGAAGATCACGGCCGAGGGCGTGCTGTCGCGGGAGTCGCCGGCCCATCTCGTCGGCGAGGAGATCTGGTGGGCGGGGGAACAGGTCGACACGCTCACCGTGAAGATCGCGATCTCCGACGCCTCCGGCAACAACACGGTCCGTCAGTTCACGCTCGAGCCCACCGACCCGCAGGTCGACCAGGCCGCGCTCGCGCGGGAACTCGGCGCGCCTCCCCTGCCCTCCCAGGAGGGCGTGGCCGCGACCGGGCCTGCAAAGCCCGCAGCCGGGCCGTCGTTCGGCGTGCCCGAGTCGGCGCGGTCGATCCTTGCGCCCTCGCCCTCTCCCTCCCTCCAGTCCGCCGCAGCCGGATGGTCCGCCGAGCGGGCTGCGCCGTGGGCCGCGGAGGCGCCCCGTCCCGCGGAGGGAATCCCGACATCCGACACGAGTCTGGCGATCCAGGCGCCGCGCTCGCCCGAGGTGTCGGCGACCAGCGGCGTCGTCGCCCGCACCGTGGGCACCGGGCCGGGACAGTCGCCGGGCCCGTCGTCCGCAGGACCACCGCCCGCCGAATACCGCGGCAGGCCGCTGCAGCTGGTGAAGTCGCGGCGGTTCGCCTGGGACTACCAGTTCACGGCCGACCAGTCCGACACCGGTCCGATGCGGGTCGAGCTGTGGAGCACGCGCGACGGCGGGATCACCTGGCAGCGGGCCGCCGTCGACGACGACACGCAGAGCCCGATCCAGGTGACGCTGCCGAGCGCGGGGCTGTATGGCTTCCGGCTCGACATCATCCCCGACCTGCCCGACGTCGCCGGCGGCCCGCAGCCCGGCGAGCAGCCCGACTGCTGGCTCGGCGTCGACGACGAGCCGCCCACCGTCGAGCTGATCGAGGTGGAGCGGGCGAAGCCCGGCGAGCCGGTCGGCATGGTGATCCGCTACGCGGCCCACGATCAGATGCTCGTGCCCAAGAGCGCGCGGCTCGCCTTCGCGCCGCAGGCCGACGGGCCGTGGACGACGATCGCCGAGGCGCTCGACACCCAGGGCGAGTATCGCTGGCAGCCTCCGCGCACGACGCCCGCCAAGGTGCACATCCGCGTCGAGGCGGCCGACGCCGCAGGCAACATCGGCGTCGCGACGTCGCCGGGCCCCGTGCTCACGGCCACGACCCGCGTGGTCGGGAAACTCGGCGGCGTGACCACGCTGCCCGCCGCGCCCTGAGCCGCCCTGCTACACTCTCGATGTGGCAGCCTCACGTTCCGCGCTCGACATCCTCGCGAAACCCGACGAGTTCGACCTCGGGGATCCCACGCTGGTCGTGCTCGTGGGCGACGAGCCGTTTCTGTCGTTCCACATGCTCGCCCTGCTCCGTGAGCGGCTCTGCCCCGACGAGGCCGACCGCGCCTGGGCGTGGCGCGAGTTCAACGGAACCGACGACCTCGACCCGCGCGACGTGTTCGACGAGGCGGCCACCGTGCCGCTGTTCGCCGGCGCCACGCGGGCCGCGATCGTGCGCAACGCCGACGCGTTCGTGACCCGGGCACGGGCCGCGCTCGAGGCGGTCGCCAACGGCCCGCGCGGCCGCCGCGGCCTCGTGATCCTCGAGGTGACGTCGCTCCCGGCGAACACGCGGCTGGCGAAGGCCGTCGGCCAGCACGGCCTGGCCGTCGACGTCACGATTCCCGGCCGGGCCGACCTGGCTGCGTGGGTGAAGCGCTGGGCCCGCTCCCGCCACGGCCTCACGCTCGCCGCGGCCACCGCCGAACGGCTGCTCGAACGGCTCGCGGGCAACCTCGGGCAGGTCGACCAGGCGCTCGCGCGGCTCGCCGCGGCGCTCGGGCCGGAAGAGCGAAAGCAAGCAGTCCCACCGGAGGCGATCGAAGACATGGCCGGCAGTCCGCAGGAGCGGACCGCCTGGGGAATGATCGATGCGGCGGCGGTGGGCGACGCCCGCACCGCAATCGCTCACCTCGCCGACCTGCTCGACGCGGGAGAGAGCCCGATCGGCGTCGGTGCCCAGGCCGCGGCGGTGCTCCGGCGGCTCTCGGCCGCTGCCCGGCTGCTCGCCCTGCCTCCCGACGCGGGCCGCCCGCCGGGCGTGGAGGCGGCGCTCCAGGCGGCGGGCGTGGCCTCCTGGCCGAAGGCGGTCGCCCAGGCCCGCGAGGCGCTCGGGCAGCTCGGCGGCCGCCGGGCCCGAAAGGTGCCGATCTGGCTCCTCGACCTCGACCGCGCTCTCAAGGGGGATGCTTCCCGGGGACTGCGCGCCCGACTGGCCTTGGAGCGGCTGTTCTGCAAGATGGCGCGGCCGCCGGCTGATCGTCGGCCGACCGCCCCGCGCCCCCAGGGATCCCGACCGTGAACGCCGAGCACCACCCCGACCCGAAGAGCGTCTGGGACAACCCCCTCGCCACCCGCTATGCCTCGGCCGAGATGACGCGGCTGTGGAGCGACAACCACCGCTACCGGCTGTGGCGCGAGGCATGGCTGGCCCTCGCCGAAGCGGAGGCGGAACTCGGCCTGCCGATCACCCGCGAGCAGCTCGACGACATCCGGGCGGCACTCGCGCGGCCGATCGACTTCGCGAAGGCGGCCGACTATGAGCGCCGCATGCGGCACGACGTGTTCGCGCATCTGCATGCGTTCGGCGATGCCTGCCCGAAGGCCCGGCCGATCCTCCACCTCGGCGCCACGAGCGCCTTCGTCACCGACAACACCGACCTGATCCTGATGCGGGAGTCGCTCGACCTCCTCGTGGCCCGGCTCGCCACCGTGATCGAGCGCCTGGCCAGGCAGGCCCTCGAGACGAAGTCGCTCGTATGCCTCGGCCGCACGCACCTCCAGCCGGCACAGCCCACCACGATCGGCAAGCGGATCTGCCTCTGGATCCACGATCTGCTCCTCGATCTCGAGGAGCTCACCCACCGCCGCAAGCTGCTGCGGGCCCGCGGCGTGAAGGGCACCACCGGCACGCAGGCGAGCTTCCTCGAGCTGTTCGCCGGCGACCACGCCAAGGTCCGCCGGCTCGACGAGCTCGTGGCGGCGAAGCTCGGCTTCCACAGTTCCTACGAGGTGACCGGGCAGACCTACACCCGCAAGATCGACTCGCAGGTGATCGCGGCCCTCGCGGGCCTGTCGGAATCGACGCACAAGGCGGGCAACGACCTGCGGCTGGCAGCGGCCTGGGGCGAGCTCGAGGAGCCGTTCGAGACCGAGCAGGTGGGCTCGTCGGCGATGCCCTACAAGCGCAATCCGATGCGGGCCGAGCGGATGTGCGGCCTGGCCCGGTTCGTGATGGGCCTCTCGGCCACCGCCGGCCAGACGGCGGCCGTGCAGTGGATGGAGCGGACGCTCGACGACTCGGCGCCGCGCCGGCTCGTGCTCCCGCAGGCGTTCCTCGCCACCGACGCCCAGCTCGTGATCTACGCCAACATCGCCGGCGGCCTCGTCGTGCTGCCGGGCGGCATCAAGCGGAATCTCGACGCCCACCTGCCATTCCTGGCCAGCGAGCGGATCCTGATGGCCGCGACGAAGGCGGGCGGCGACCGGCAGACGCTCCACGAGGCGATCCGCACGCACAGCCACGCCGCCACGGCCCGGATCCGCGCGGGGCACGACAACGACCTCGTCGCCCGCCTCGCCGCCGACCCGCTGTTCGAGGGCATCGACCTCGACGCGGCGCTCGCCGAGCCCGGCCTCGCCGGCCGCGCCGCCGAGCAGGTGGAGGAATTCGTGCACGGAGCCGTGCGCTCGGCGCTCGCCGATTGCCCCGCCCGCGTCGCCGACGAAACGCTCCGGGTGTGACCGATCAGTGTGGTTCGCGCCAGGCCCGGAGGGCCGGGTCACCACCAGCAAGCGGAGCTTGCCAAGGAAATTTCGGCACGATGCCGAGAATTTCCGTGAAGCCAGCCGGCTGTCCTACACGCGGTCTTGGTGGCGTGACTTGCTGCGGCCGCTGCGGCAGTCGGCGCAGGTGCCGCTGATGATCAGCGTGTGGCTCTGCGGGCGAAACTGATGCTGCCGGGAGACCGCCTCGCGGATCTGCAGCAGCTCGCCGCTCGAAAACTCGATCAGCTTGTCGCACGACGTGCAGTGGAGATGCTCGTGCTGCGGATAGCCGTAGTCGTGCTCGTAGACCTTCCGGCGGCCGATCTCCATCTGCCGCAGCAGGCCGGCCGCCACCATGTCGCCGAGAGCGCGGTAGACGGTCGCCTTGCTGGCCTTGAGCTCCGACGCGAGCTTGTCGGCATCGAAGTGGTCGTGCTGCCGCGAGACGTGTTCCACGATCCGCAGCCGCGACCGCGTGATCTTCTTGCCCCGGGCGCGGAGATATTCGGCGAACCGCTCCTGAGGTGAGAGCGCCACCTCCACCGTGCCCAGCGAAAAGTCTGCGGCGACCGTCATACCTCTATTGTAGCCCGCGGAACGGGCTCGCGGCTGCCGAGGCGGCCGGGGCCGGCTAGGCCGCCGGGGCCAGGATTTCCCGCAGGGCGCCAGCCAGCTCCGGGTATTGGAACACGAAGCCCGTGTCGAGCGCCACCCGGGGGATCACCCGCTGCGACGCGAACAGCACCTGCGCGAACTCGCCGAACACGAGCCGGAGCCCGAAGTAGGGCGCCGGCATGAACGCGGGCCGGTGCAACTGCCGCGCGAGCACCTTCGTGAACTCGCTGTTGCGCACGGGATTCGGGGCGACCGAGTTCATCGGCCCGGTGATCGAGCCCGTCTCCGCCGCATGGAGATAGAGCCGGGCGAGATCGGCCACGTGGATCCACGGCATCCACTGGCGGCCGCTGCCGAGGGGCCCGCCGGCGCCGAGGCGGAACGGCGTGAGCATCTTCGCGAGCGCGCCGCCGGAGCCGCTGCCGAGCACGATGCCGGTGCGGGCCAGGGCCACGCGCACGCCCGCCTTCTCGGCGGCGAGCGCCTCCTGCTCCCACTCCACGCACACCCGCGCGAGGAAGTCGTCGGCCGGCCGCGCCGACTCCGTGAGCTCCTCGTCGCCCCGGTCGCCGTAGTAGCCGACGGCCGACGCCGACACGAGCACGCGGGGCTTCGTCGCGGCCTGCACGATGCCCTGCACGAGGTTGCGCGTGCCGATCACACGGCTGTCGCGGATCATCGCCTTACGGGCCGTGGTCCAGCGGCCAGCCGCGACCGACTCGCCGGCGAGGTGCAGCACGGCGTCGACGCCCTCGAACGCCTCCTGGGGAGGCGGCCCGTGGAGCGGATCCCAGCGGATGATGCGGTCGACGAGGTGGCCGATCCGCGGCCGGGCCCTGTCGGGATCGCGCGAGAGCACCACGGGCCTGTCGAGCAGCCGCAACAGCCGGGGGCCCACAAAGCCGGTCGCGCCAGTCACCAGTGCTCTCATCGTCGCTCCTCTGTCTGCCTCGGGATGCTTCTGCGGGAGAACGGCCATGACGCCTCACCGCCCGCGGAAGTATAAACAGGTCGCCTGATCCTGGCCGTTTCCCCCCGTGGCGCTCCCGCAGCCTCCCCTTTGTTCTCCCACCTCCAGCAGTTGATCCGCCGCGGTCTGCAGCCGATTCTGCCGGGTGGCGAGTTGCGCCGCGACCTGCTGGTTTCCACCGCCGACGCCGTCGTGTTCAGCGTCATGGTCGGCTGCGGCGAGACCTACATCCCGGCCTTTGCGCTCGCGCTCGGGCTCGGCCCGGTCGCCGCCGGCATGCTCGCGAGCCTGCCGGTGCTCGCCGGGGCGCTCGTGCAGCTCGTCACGCCGCTGGCCGTGGCCCGGCTCGGCACCAACCTCGGCTGGTGCGTGGCCTGCACGACGGTGCAGGCGTTGAGCTTCGTGCCGCTCGTCGCCTGGGCGATCCGCGGCCATGCGGCGCTGTGGGAGCTGCTCCTGGCGGCGAGCGTCTACTGGTCGGCCGGCATGGCGGGCGGCCCCGCCTGGAACACGTGGATCGGCACGCTCGTGCCGGAGAAGATGCGCACGGCGTTCTTCGCCCAGCGGAACCGGCTCGCACAGTTCGGCGTGTTCGTGGGCTTCGTCATGGGCGGCCTGGCCCTCCAGTTCGGCGAGGGCCGGGGCAGCGCCCTGCTCGCCTTCGCCGCGATCTTCGCCGTGGCCGGGGTGTGCCGGCTCGCATCGACGCTCCTCCTCGCGAGCTGCCGGGAGATGCAGCGGCCGTCGGGCCCCATCGCCACGGCCGACGGCGTGCCTTCGATCGCCACCCGCCTGCGCCGGGCCGTGGCCACGATGGCCCGCTCCCCCTCGGGAGCGCTCGTGACCTACGCCTGGGCTCTCTCATTCGCCGCGCACTTCTCCGGCCCCTACTTCACCCCCTACATGCTCCGCGAACGTGGCTTCTCCTACCACGCCTTCATGCTCGTGCTGGCCACGCAGTTTCTCGCGAAGGCGATCGCGCTCCCCTGGCTCGGCCGCCTCGGCTCGCAACTCGGCTCGGTCGGCCTCCTCCGCGTGGGCGGCCTGTCGGTGATTCCGCTCGCGGCCCTATGGCTCGTGTCGGCGAACGTCTGGTATCTGATGGGCGTGCAGTTCCTCGCCGGCTTCGCCTGGGCCGCCTACGAACTGGGCCTCGCCCTCCTGTTCTTCGACGCCGTGCCGCACGAGGAGCGCACGGCCGTGATGACGGCCTACAACCTCGGCCTCGCGATCGCCACGGTCGCCGGCGCCGCAGCCGGCGGCCTGCTCCTCCGCGCCCTCGGCGAGAACCACACGGCCTACTACGCGCTGTTCGTGGTATCGAGCCTCCTGCGCCTCGCCGCGGTCCCGCTCCTCCGCCGCGTCCGCGCCTTGGCATAACGTAGGACAGGCTTCAGCCTGTCGTGGGAATGGGCTTGCCCGTGTGGGATAGGCTTTCGTTTGTCTCTGCTGAATGCGCGCCGGCTCGGGGTTACCCCCACCATCTCGCCGGACGCTCACTCCGCCCCTCCGTGGGCTTCGTTCGCTCGGAGTCACAGGCGCTGCGCCATCCATGGCTCCGCTGGTGACTCACGCCGGCTCCCGGGACACGGGGAGCCCGAAGCCTCCTCAACTGAATCAGGAAAGAGGAGGCTCGGGGTTGCCCCTACCATTGAGCCGGCGTGAGTCACCAGCGGAGCCATGGATGGCGCAGCGCCTGTGACTCCGAGCGAACGAAGCCCACGGAGGGGCGGAGTGAGCGTCCGGCGAGATGGTGGGGGTAACCCCGAGC
>JBJSZP010000238.1:0-947 GCA_046090365.1 Planctomycetia bacterium | reverse complement strand
GGCGGAGCTCGACCGGCAGATCAGGCAGGAGGAGATGATGCGCAACGCCTTCGAGGCCGCCAGCAAGGTGGCCGGTTTCTTCGGCGGCGGCGGGAATGGAGGCGGCGATCGCGGCGGACAGGGCGGAGGGCAGGGCGGCGGCCCTCCCGGCGGCGTTCCGCCACGGGGAGCCACCCAGGAAGGTGTGAACAAGTGGCGCAAGCAGATCATCGACTCGACGACTCCCGAGCAGCGGGCCCGCTACGTGGAATACCGGCGGGCGATGGATCAGCGCCGGAAGGAACTGGGCATGCCGACGGGCGGCCCGAGGTAGGCGCCGCACGACCATGGCCGACACGCTCGGGCTGCTCGCGGAGGCGCGTCAACTCGCCCACGATCTCGGATACGTGGTCCGCGAGGAGCCGCTCGGCGAACTGGCCGGTGGCCCGTGCACGGTCGGAGGTGAGCGACGGATCCTGCTGAACCTCGCACACGCGGCGACGGCACAGCTCGATGTGCTCATCGCCGCGCTTGCCGCCGACCCGCGCACGCGGTCGCAGCCGATGAGCCGGCTCTTGGCAGCGCGGCTGGGCGCGTAGGGCAGGCTTCAGCCTGTCATGAGAAGCGACGGACTCATGACAAGCGACAGGCTAAAGCCCATCCTACTTATACAGCCCGTGCGTGGCGATGTATTGCTCGACGGCGCGGGGCGTGCGGTAGCGGATGCTGCGGCCCGCCTTGACGAGCGCCCGCAGGTCGCTCGCCCGGATGCCGATCGCCGGTACGAGAATCCTGTCTGCGACGATGCTCGCGGCCCGCTCCGGCCCGAGGAGCGCCGCCAGCCGCGGGGCCCGCACGATCGCCGCCACGTCGTCGAGCCCGGCCCGCTCCACGGCGAGAACGCGGGCCGTGGCGAGGATCCGCGCGGGCTCGCGCCAGTCGGCGAGGCTCGCGAGCGCGTCGGGCCC
>JBJSZP010000237.1:0-3398 GCA_046090365.1 Planctomycetia bacterium | reverse complement strand
GTTGCCCCTACCATTGAGCCGGCGTATGCAGGCAAGCGCAGCCATGGATGGCGCAGCGCAGCCGGAGTCGAGCGAGCGGAGGCCTGGAGGGCCGCAGCGAGCGTCCGGCGAGGTGGTACGGGGCAACCCCGAGCCGGCGCGCCCCCACGATCGAACGTCCGGCGACGGGCGTACGGGGAGCCCGAAGCCGGCGCGCGTTCATGACAGGCTGAAGCCTGTCCTACGGGGCACCGCGTGACCGGCAGCGGTCGCTGCAGTAGCGCACCTGCTCCCAACAGCGCTCCCACTTCTTTCGCCACGCAAACGGCCGCCCACAGGCCACGCACGTCTTCTGCGGGAGCGTGGCCTTGCCGCGGCTCACGCGGTCTTGGCGGCGGCCCATCCGCGAGGCTCCGGGAGGCGGCCGATCCGGCCCGGGCCGCCGGGGCCCTGCGGCACCGCGATCACGCGGATCGCCTCGACGAGCATCACGGCGGCGAGGGCGAGCAGCACGAGTCCCGCCCATGGCACCGGATCGGCCGGGAGGGCGAAGCCGGCGGCGGTGCGGAACTTCGGCAGCGTGAGCGAGGCGAGGGCCCAGGTGCTCATCGTGTACATGAAGACGGTCGGCAGGCCCGTCACGAGCCACACCCATGCCGCCCGCCGCGTCCGCCACAGCCACACCGTCACGCCCAGGAGCGTGAGCGCCGCGAGGAGTTGGTTGCTCGCGCCGAAGAGCGTCCAGAAGGTCTTCCACACGGGCACGGCGTTGCCGTTGCCGTCGAGCTGCGGCCGGAGCAGAAACAGCATCGGGGCGCCGGCGGTGAGCACGGTGCCGAGCCAGGCGCCCGCGCGGCCCGAGAGGCCGGTGAGCTCCTGCACGATGTAGCGGCCGAGCCGGGTGCACACGTCGAGCGTGTCGTAGACGAAGGTCGTGAACGCCGTGAGCGCAAACGACACGCCGATCGCCGTGGGGATGCCGAGGATCTCGAGGAACCGGCCCAGGCCGAGGGCATAGACGAAGTTGGGCGGCTGGTTGGCCCGCGGGTCGTCGGCGGCGAGCACCATCACGCAGCACAGGCTCACGACCGCCACCATCGCCTCGAGGAGCATCGTGCCGTAGCCGATCGCCTTGGCGTCGGTCTCCTTGCGGAGCTGCTTGCTCGTGGTGCCCGACGCGATCAGCGAATGGAATCCCGAGCAGGCCCCGCAGGCGATCGTGATGAACAGCATCGGGATCAGGTCGCCCGCCTTCGCCGTCTGCCAGGACGTGAACGCGGGATACCGCACCTGCGCGTCGCCGGCCACGAGCCGGTCGCTAAGCACGAGGCCGATCGCCGCGCCGGCCAGGGCCACGTAGAGGAAGCAGCCGCCGAGGTGGCCGCGCGGCTGGAGGAGCATCCACATCGGCACCATCGCGGCCCCGATGCAGTACACGAGCAGGGCGATGCCCCAGATCTTCTGGGCCGTGAGGTCGCTCGTGCCGAGCGCGTGCGCGAGGTCGAAGGGGAGCTGCTGCCCGCCCCAGATCGCCGCGCCCACCAGCGGCAGGAACACGGCCGTGGCCAGCCAGAGCGGCATCTTCAGGAAGCGCATGCAGAATCCCATCACGACCGGCAGCACGAGATACATGAGGCTCGACGTGGCGATCCCGCCGCCCGACACGGTCTCGCCGTTTTCGAGCGTCTGCCGGCCGATGAAGCTCGAGGCCGTGATGTCGGTGAAGGCCACGATGATGTACACCAGCGCGATCCACACGAACGCCAGGAATAACACGTAGCTGCGGCGGCTCATGTGGTCGCGGACCACCTCGGCGATCGAGCGGGCCTTGTGGCGGACCGAAGCCACGAGCGCCGAGAAGTCGTGGACGCCGCCGATCAGGATGCTGCCGACGAGGATCCAGAACAGCGCGGGCGCCCAGCCGAAGGCCACGCCCGCGAGGATCGGGCCCACGATCGGGCCGGCCGCGGCGATCGCCGAGAAGTGCTGCCCCATGAGGAGCTGCGGGGCGATCGGCTCGTAGTCGACGTCGTCGCGGAGCGTGACGGCGGGGGTGGGCGCGGCCGGATCGAGCCCGAACAGCCGGGCGAGGAGGCCGCCGTAGACGCGGTAGGCCACGGCGAGGACGACGGCCGCGGGCACGAGGATCGCAAGCAGGCTCATGGGGATCCTTCTAGGCTGCCGCGGGCCTTCCGCCGGGCACGGCCGGCGGGGCTTCCGGCCCGCCGCGAATTCCACCATCATGGTCGATCCGTCGGATCCACACCACCGCGAGCCCAAGGAGCGGGACCCATGGCACAAGCCACCGTCGAAAACCTGATCATCATCGGCAGCTGGCCGGCCGGCTGGTCGGCCGCCACGTATGCCGCCCGCGCCCAGCTCAAGCCGCTCGTCTACGAAGGCGCCATCAGCGAGAAGAACCGCCTCGCCGGCACGCTCCCGCTCGGCCAGCTCGCCCTCACGAGCGAGGTGGAGAACTATGCCGGGTTTCCCGCGGGCAACCTCGGGGCGTTCCTCGACTCGGCCCTCCCCAAGGAGCGGCGCATGATGATGCCGCCCCACGAGGGGCACGGCGTCACCGGCCCAGAGCTCATGGAGCTCATGCGGCAGCAGGCCGTGAACTTCGGCACGCGGATCGTGACCGACGACATCGTGAAGGTCGATTTCTCGAAGCGCCCGTTCCAGCTTCAGCCCGCCGATGGAGCGCCGGTCTTCGCACGCTGCGTGATCGTGGCCACTGGGGCGAGCGCCAACTGGCTGGGCCTACCGAGCGAAGAGACGTTCAAGAACCGGGGCGTGAGCGCCTGCGCCGTGTGCGACGGGGCGCTGCCGCGGTTTCGCAACAGGGAGCTCGTGGTGGTGGGTGGCGGCGACTCGGCCGTCGAGGAGGCGACCTACCTCACGAAGTTCGCGAGCACCGTGCACCTTGTGCACCGCCGCGACGTGCTCCGGGCCTCGAAGATCATGGCGACGCGGGCCCATGAAAACCCGAAGATCAAGATCCACTTCAACACAACGCTCGCCGAGGTGCTCGGCGACGACAAGGCCGGCGTGACGGGCGTGCGGCTCGAGAGCACGACCGAGAAGGGCAAGGAGACGAAGCTCGACGTGGCTGGCGTGTTTCTCGCCATCGGCCACACGCCCAACACGGCCTTCCTCGACGGCCAGCTCGAGCTCACGCCGAAGAAATACATCGTGTGGAAGAAGCACTTCCGCACCGACACGAGCGTGGAGGGCGTATTCGCGGCGGGCGACGTGGCCGACGACCACTATCGGCAGGCGATCTCGGCCGCCGGCACCGGCTGCATGTCGGCCCTCGACGCCGAACGCTGGCTCGCCGCCCAGGGGGCGTAGCGTCGGCGCGCTGCCAGCGCCGCCCCGCCCATGCCGAGCACGGCCAGCACGAGCGTGCCCGGTTC
>JBJSZP010000236.1:0-493 GCA_046090365.1 Planctomycetia bacterium | reverse complement strand
CGCCGGCACGATCCTCCGATCCGGCAACCTGCCGGGCTGGGACGGCTTCCCGATCCGCGACCGCGTGGCCCTGCACGCCGGCCGGCCGGTGACGTATGCCAACGACGCCAACGCCGCCGCCTACGGCGAATTCTGGGTCGGCTCCGCCCGCGAGGCATCGAGCCTGGTGATGCTCACGCTGGGAACCGGCGTCGGCGGCGGGATCATCATCGGCGAGACGAACGTGGAGGGCGCCCACAGCCACGGCTCCGAGTGCGGCCACATCATCGTCGACACCTCCCCCTCGGCCCGCCGCTGCCCGAGCGGTCACGCCGGTGACCTCGAGGCCTACTGCAGTGCCACCGCCCTCGTGGCCCGAGCCCGCGAGGCCCTCGACGGCGGTGCCACTGGATCGCTCGCCGCCGCCGTGGCCCGCGGCGAAAAACTCACCCCGATCCTCGTCTCGCAGGCGGCCGAGGCGGGCGACCCGCTCGCCCGCGACCTGATCCTCGAG
>JBJSZP010000235.1:0-1255 GCA_046090365.1 Planctomycetia bacterium | reverse complement strand
ATCCTCGACGCCTACTGCCGGATCCTGATGCTCGCCAAGGACCTCGGCCGCGTCACGTATCTCACGAAGCAGGAAACGAAGGAACTGCTCGACCTCAAGGCCAAATGGGGCTACAGCGACCCGCGGCTCGAGAAGGGCATGGAAAACTGCGACATCTGTGCCAACGACGTGTTCCGCTCGAGCTGGGGCACGACGGGCGTCGACCGCAAGGCCTTCGACGCCCCGTCGCCGATGGGCGCGTCGCCGGCTCCCGCCCCGGCGGGCCTCGACCAGGAACAACTCGTGAAGATCGTCACGGAAACCGTCTGCAAGCAACTGGGCATTACGGCGGCCTAAGGAGCACCTCATGAAAGTCGGCATCATCGGTGGTGGTGGGATCGTGGGCTCGTCGGCGGGGTTCGCCCTGCAGCTCGGCGGGATCGTGCACGAGATCGTGATCGTGGACGCGAATGCAGAGTTGGCCGACGGCCAGGCGCTCGACATGCTCCACGGCACGGCGGCGATCGCCGACCAGTCGATCCACGCGGGCGGCTACGAGCACCTCGCCGACGCCGACGTGATCTGCATCACCGCGGGCCTGCGTCGCAAGCCCGACGAGAGCCGGCTCGCGCTCATCAACCGCAACGTGGCCCTGTTTCGCTCGATCCTCGGCGAGATCAAGGCCAAGGGACACCGGCCCGACGCGATCGTGCTCGTGGTCTCGAATCCCGTCGACATCCTCACGTATCTGGCCGACAAGGAGCTCGGCCTGCCCCGCGGCCGCGTGATCGGCCTGGGCACGCTCCTCGACACGCTCCGCTTCCGCAGCCTGCTCGCCATGAGCCTGAAATGCCCGGCCACGCAGCTCCAGGCGATGATCCTCGGCGAGCACGGCGACAGCATGGTGCCGGTGTGGTCGAGCGCGAGCGTCGCCGGCCTGCCGCTGGAAAAGTACCCGGGCTTCTCCCACAGGCTCGGCGAGGAGGTGTTTCAACGGGCCAAGACCTCCGGCGCCGAGATGATCAAGAAGAAGACCGGCGCCGGCTTCGCCGTGGGCGTGGCGATCGCCGAGGTGATCCACGCGATCGCCCTCGACTCGAAGCGGGTGCTGCCCGTGTCGACCGTGCAGTCCGGCTGCTACGGCCTTCGCGACGTGGCGATCTCCGTGCCCACCGTGGTGGGTCGCGCCGGGGCGGAGAAGACGCTCGAGATCGAGCTCTGGCCGAAGGAGGTCCAGGGGCTCAAGCGGAGTGCCGCGGTGCTCCAGGAAACGCTC
>JBJSZP010000234.1:0-1310 GCA_046090365.1 Planctomycetia bacterium | reverse complement strand
CGGCGCACGCGGAGGTCGTCGCGGTGCCCCTCCATCTCCACGAAAAACACGTAGCCCCGCTCCTCGCCCGGCAGCGGAAACGACTCGATCCAGGTGAGGTTGAGCTTCTGCTTCTTGGGGATCGCGAGGGCGTCGGCGAGGCCGCCCGGCTTGTGTTCCGTCTCGAACATGAGGGCCGTCTTGTCCTTGCCCGTGCGGCCCGAGTCGGTGTGGCCGATGACGGCGAACCGGGTGGTGTTGCCCGCCACGTCCTCGATGTTTTCCGCGAGCACGTCGAGGCCGTGGTGCACGCCGGCCTGGCGGCTGGCGATCGCGGCTGCGTGCGGCGTCTTCGCGGCCATCTCGGCGGCGGCGCTCGTGCTCGTCACCTCCACGAGGCGGGCGTCGGGCAGGTGGCGGGCCAGCCAGTTGCGGCACTGCGAGAGCGCCTGCGGCCGGCTGTAGACGGTCTGCACGGCGGAGCGGTCGCAGGCGGCGAGGAGATTGTGGTGGATCCGCAGCGGCACCTCCGCGCAGATCTTCACGGGCAGCCGCGAGAAGTTGTCGAGCGTGTCGGCGATCCGGCCGTCGGTCGAGTTTTCGAGCGGCACGACGCCGTAGTGGGAGTGGCCGGCGTGCACCTCCTCGAACGCGGCTGAGATGCTCGCCACCGGCACGAACTCGACCGCGTTGCCGAAGCGGTGGACCGCTGCCAGGTGGCTGTAGGTCCAGGCTGGACCGAGGTGGGCCACGCGGAGGTGCTGCTCGATGGCCCGCGATCCGGAGATCAGTTCGCGGAACACGGCCTTGAGGCTGTCGTCGGAAAGCGGCCCGGGGTTGTTGGCGGCGACCCGCTCGAGCACGGTCTCCTCGCGCGACGGATCGTAGGTCTGCTGACCGTTCGACTGCTTGATCTTGCCAATCTGTCCGGCAATCTGGGCCCGTTCGTTCATCCGCTCCACGAGCTCGCGATCGATGCGGTCGATCTGGGCGCGGAGGGCGGCGAGGCCCGCGGGTTTCGCGGTGTCGGACGACGGTTTTGGGGGCTGCTTGGCCATGGCGATCAGGGGAGCGGCCAAAATGGCAGCCCGGAAAAACGGGCCGCATCCGCCGCCGGCCCTCACCGCCAACTGTACCTTGGAAAAAGCGGCCGTAAATGGCCCCGCCGGACGCCTGCCGCCCGTTCCGCGGGCCGCTGGCACGGGCTTTGCATTTCCTTCGGGCGACCAGATCGGCAGACACTATCTGGCGGAGAGAGAGGAACAACACACATGGCAACCAAGCAGGGCGAAAAGATCATCGGCATCGACCTCGGCACCACGAACTCCGTG
>JBJSZP010000233.1:0-8134 GCA_046090365.1 Planctomycetia bacterium | reverse complement strand
TTCCCATCCAGACGGAGAGCCACGATGGACATCCTCGGCGAGATCTTGAAGCAGGTGATCGAGGGAGCCGCCCGGCAGCAGGCACCCCAGCAGCGGGCCCCGCAGCCCCAGCCCCGTCCCCAGCAGCCCCCGCAGGGCATGCCGTCGCCCGACGACCTCGGCGAGATCTTCAAGCAGATCTTCGGCGGCGGCTCCGCCCAGAAACTGCCCGACGTCGTCAAGCAGTTCGAGGAGAAGGGCCTCCGCGACGAGGTCGATTCGTGGGTCCGCACCGGCCCCAACAAGCCGGTGAGCCGGCGGCAGATCGAAGACGTGTTCGGCCAACGCGAGCTCGACGAGATCGCCCGCCAGCGCAACATCGACCGCGAACGGCTCGCCGAGGTCCTCAGCCGCTACATCCCGAAGATCATCGACGAGCTCACTCCGTCGGGCCAACTCCAGGCACGGCGGTAGGGCGGTCGCCGAACGCTCTTCCAGGACTTTCTGAAGCACGATGCTGACCCGCACCGCGCAGTGCATCGCCGTGACCGTGTCGGCCGGCGCGCTGCTCGCCGGCGGGGCGGAACGCGACTGGTCAGCCGTCGAACTCGCCTGGCGGGGTGACCCGCGGGCCACGGCCGACGCACCGTTCGAGGCAGAGGCGGCCCCGATGCGGCGGCCCTCGCGCCGGGCACAGCGCCGCGCGACGACCCGGCGGCGGATGCCGCTCGACACAATCCCCGTCGAGGTCCGCCCGTCCACGGCCACGCCGCAGCCGGCACTCGACACGCGGGATGTCTTCGCCGGCGTGCCGGATCGCCCGCTCGGTGTCGAGACGACGCTCGAGTCGCCGTTTGCATCCGTTCCGGCCGTGCCGACGGGCACCATCGTGATCCATCGCGGCCAGCCCTCGCTGCCGACGGCCGACGCCCGTCAGCGGTTCGACATCTATCTGCCCGCCGGCTGCTCCGTGGGGGGCATGCCGCTGGTGGTCTGGATCCATGGCGACACGTGGCGCGACGGTTCGCGGGCCGACTGCCCCGTCGCCTGGCTCGCCGACGAGGGGTATGTCGTGGCCAGCGTCGGCTACCGGCTCACCGACACCGCGCCGTTCCCGGCGCAGCTCGACGACTGCCGGGCGGCCCTCGACGAGATCCGACGCGCCGCGGAGGTGTGGGGCATCGACCGGGACCGGATCGCGGTCGTAGGCAGCGGCGCCGGCGGCCACCTGGCCGCGCTCGTCGGCCTCGCCGCCGAGGCCGAGCCCAGGGTCGCCGCCGTGTGCACCGTGGCCGCGCCCACGCAGCTCACGTCGCTCGGCCCCGAGCACGATCGGCCGACGTCGCCGGCAAGCCTCCTCGTCGGCGGTCCCATCGCAGAGTTTCGCGAGGCGGCCCAGCGGGCGAGCCCGCTGTCCTTCGTGTCGGCCGACGATCCACCCTGTCTCGTGATCCACGGCGACCGCGACGAGTCGATCCCCACGGCGCAGAGCGTCGCGTTCGACGCCGCCCTCCGGGCCGCCGGTGTCGACAGCACGCTGCTCGTGCTCGAGGGCACCGGGCACCGGCCCGGCCTCGGCCGCAGGTCGCCGAGCGGCCGGGCTCTGCTCGAGTTCTTCGACCGCACGCTCGGACCGGGCCTGCGGTCCTCTCCGCCGCGCACGCCATGAAGCCCCAGCCCGCCGCATCGACCCGCGGCCCGACCCGCCGCCGGCTGCTCGTGGCCGCCGGGCTCGCGGGTGGCGGCCTCGCCACGGCCGCCGCGGTGGACGGGTTCCTCGTCACGCCAGGCCGCCTCGAGACGACCGACCACACGCTCGGCAGCCCCGGCACCGGGCCAAAACTGCGGCTCGCGCAGGTGAGCGACCTGCACCTGCGCTCGCTGGGCCGGCTCGAAACGCGCCTCCTCACGGCCCTGCACGATTCCCACGCCGACCTCCTCTTGTTCACCGGCGACATGATCGACCGGCGGCTCGACCTCTGGAAGCTGGAGACGTTCCTGCGGGAATGCCCCACGGGCCCGCGGCGGTTCGCGATCGTGGGCAACTGGGAACACTGGGCGGGAGTGCCGCTCGAGGCGCTCGAGCGGCTCTATGATCGCCACGGCGTTGAACTGCTCGTGAACCGCTCCGTCGACATGAGCGTCGCGGGCGCCCGCCTGCGGATCACGGGCCTCGACGACCTGCGCGGCGGCCGCCCCGACGCCGGCACCGCCCTCGCGGGCGGGACGCCGGCCCCGAACCATCTCGTGCTCGCGCACTGCCCGCTGTCGCGCGACACGGTCACACTGCCGGCGGAGCATCCGGCCGATCTCGTGCTCGCCGGCCACACGCACGGCGGCCAGGTGGCCGTGCTCGGCCATCCGCTCGTGTTGCCCGAAGGGAGCGGCCGCTACGTGGCGGGATGGTATCGCGACACAGGGCCAGCCATGTATGTCTCTCGCGGCATCGGCACGTCGCTTCTGCCCCTGCGGCTCGGGACGCCGCCCGAACTCGTCCGGATCGACTGGGCACTCGCTTGAGGAAACAGGCGGGCGGACGTCCCGGCCACCGTCGGCCGCACGACCGCGCCAGGCCGCACGCGCAGCCCGGCTTCCCTCGCCGGTGCAGTTGGCCGGCAGGGCCGCCGATATCTCGTGGTGCCGCGGGAGTGTTGCCGGGTTTCACGCCCGCCGATCCGCGGCCAGCCGTCATCGCCCCACACCCGTTGCCCCGAGGTCGCCGTCCCCTCATGCCAGACAAGCGCCGCAAGCCCTCGTCCGCCGTCCAGAACCCGCTCGAAACCTACCTGCGGGAGATCAACGACACGTCGCTGTTGTCGGCCGCCGACGAGAAGCGGCTCGCGCACGCGATCGCCAAGGGGGATGCCGCCGCCCGCGACCACATGGTGCGGGCCAACCTCCGGCTCGTGGTGAACATCGCCCGCGGCTACGCCAACCGCGGCCTGCCGCTGCCCGACCTCATCGAGGAGGGCAATCTCGGCCTGCTGCGGGCCGTCGAAGGCTTCGACCCGGAGGTCGGCACCCGGTTCAGCACCTACGCGAGCTATTGGATCAAGCAGTCGATCAAGCGGGCGCTGATCAACTCCGGAAAGACGATCCGGATCCCGGCCTACATGGTCGAGCTCCTCTCGAAGTGGCGGCGGGCCACGGCGCGGCTCATGGACGTGCTCGGCCGCACGCCCACGCAGGAGGAGGTGGCACGGATGCTCGGCCTGGCCCGCAAGAAGCTGCCGATCATCAAGAAGGCGATCCACGTGCACCAGGCGGCTCCGCAGACGGAGCAGGCCGACGGCGGCTGGTCGCTCGGCGAGATCGTCCGCGACGAAAACATGAAGTGTCCGGCGGAAGTGCTGCTCGACGAAGACACGATGCGGCATGTGCTCGCCCGGATCGAAACGCTCGACGAGCGGGCCTCGAAGATCCTCAAGCTTCGCTTCGGCCTCGGTGGCGGAGAGCCGATGACGCTCAAGGAGATCGGCGCCGTGCTCGGCCTGAACCGCGAGCGGGTGCGGCAGATCGAGGCGGAAACGCTCGCCACGCTCGCCCTCGAGCTCGAGGGGTCGCCCGCGGCGACGTTCCGCCTGCGGCGGGGTGCCTAGCGATGCGGCCCGCCCCCGACATCGATCTCGCCGCGTTCATCCGCCCGATCCCCGACTTCACCAAGCAGGGCATCCTGTTCCGCGACATCACGCCGGCGCTCGCCGAGCCCCGGGTGTTCGCCGCGGCGATCGAGCGGATGGCGGCCCCATGGCGCGGCGAGAAGCTCGACGCGATCGCCGCGGTGGAGGCCCGCGGTTTCCTCTTCGCCGGCCCGCTGGCCCTGGCCCTGGGCGTGGGCGTGATCCCGGTGCGGAAGCCGGGCAAGCTCCCGGCGGCGACGATCCAGTTCGAATACGACCTCGAGTATGGCCGCGACCGCCTCGAGATGCACCGCGACGTCCTGCCCGCGGGATCGCGGGTGCTCGTCGTCGATGATGTGCTCGCCACCGGCGGCACAGCCGCCGCCTGCATGCGGCTCATCGAGGCCGGCGGGGCCACCGTGGCCGGGGCCGCCTTCCTGATCGAGCTCGAGGCCCTCGGCGGCCGCGACCGCCTCGCCCCTCACCGGGTGGAAACCGTCCTCACGTACTGACGTTTCCGGCGATTTCCCTTCGTGACAAGCGTGAACTACGCTTGCGGGAGACCTTTCCCGCGGAGGCATCCCATGAATCCACTGCCCCTCCAACTGCCGCTGCCGGTGCTCATTGGCGGCGGGATCGTGCTCGGGCTCTTTGCCCTCACGCTCCTCCTGCTCGTCTTCAACTACGGCCAGCTGTGGTTCCAGGCGTTCTGGTCGAAGGCGCCCGTCACGTTCCTCGAGCTGTTGGGCATGAGCCTGCGGAAGGTCAACGCCCGCACGATCGTGCAGGCCAAGATCATGGCCACGCAGGCCGGCATCGGTCGCGACGCCTCCGTCCGCCGGCTCGAGGCCCACTACCTCGCCGGCGGTGACGTGCCCCGCGTGATCCGCGCCCTGATCGCGGCGCACCGGGCCGATCTCGACCTTGATTTCGACAGGGCCTGCGCGATCGACCTCGCCGGCCGCGACGTGCTCGACGCCGTGCAGACGAGCGTGAACCCGAAGGTGATCGACTGCCCCGACAGCGCCAGCGGCAAGTCGACGCTCTCGGCCGTGGCCAAGAACGGCGTCGAGCTCAAGATCCGGGCCCGGGTGACCGTGCGCACCAATCTGCAGCAGCTCATCGGCGGCGCCACCGAGGAGACGATCATCGCGCGGGTCGGCGAGGGGATCATCACGTCGATCGGCTCGGCGAACAGCCATTTCGAGGTGATGGAGCATCCCGACACGATCTCGAAGGCGGTGCTCCAACGCGGCCTCGACGCCCAAACGGCGTTCCAGATCGTGTCGATCGACATCGCCGACATCGAGGTGGGCGAGAATATCGGTGCCAGGCTCCAGGCCGACCAGGCCGAGGCCGACACCCGCGTGGCCCGGGCCAAGGCCGAGGAGCGGCGGGCCTTCGCGATCGCCAGGGAGCAGGAGATGCAGGCCGCCACCGCGGAGAACCGCACCCGCGTGCTCCAGGCGGAGGCGCTCGTTCCCAAGGCGATGGGGGAGGCGTTTCGCGCCGGCCGCATGACGGCGGGCAACGCCGGGAACGGCCGGCCCACTGCCTAGGGCAGCCCATCCAGTCGACCCAGCTTGCCCCTACGGCACGAATTTTCGGCACGACCCGGGAATTCGGCCAAACTTTGCCGGCGGCTGTGGCCGATGAAGTTTTTGAGCAGGGCGTCCGAGCGGTCGAACCGATCGCCTGTCCGCCGGTCATGGATGGCCGGCACGCCTCGCGACAAGAAGGCCACATGGGCCAGGGAGAAAGTGCCATGGCGCTCCGCAAACTCCGCGTGTACACCGGTCCCGACGCCGACTCAGCGACCGCTCTCCAGGCTGCCGCGCAGCCCAACACGGTGCGGGTCACGCTCGGCGAAATCCTGCCGCTGCTCGCCGATGCCGTGGCCAGCAACCGCACCTGGCTCACCGACTTCGAGGCCGACGAGATCACGATCTCGACCGACCTCCACGACGTGCTCCAGGCCTACCGGCACTTCCGCCGCCCGGGCGCCTGAAAAAAGGACGGAACCCCCGGAGAGCGAAGGGGAAAACCTCCCCTCTTGCGGGGTGGGTGGGTCGGCCGCATAGTGTTGCGGCACCTGCGGCACAACCACCCATGTCAACCTCCGTCAACCTCGTCGACCTCGGCCAGCGCATCCGTGCCGCCCGCCTCGCCCGCCGGATGACGCTCGAAGAGGTGGTGTCGCGGGCCGACTTCACGGCGAGTTGGCTGTCGAAGCTCGAAAACGGCCAGCTCACGCCGTCGCTCGAGGGGCTCGTGAAGCTTGCCGAGGTGCTCGAGTGCGGCGTCGAATCGCTCGTGGCCGGGCTCTCCGTGCCGCCGCGATTCGTGGCGGTGAAGGATGGGGAGGGCCGCGTGGAGCCGCTCGGCAAGGGACGGCGGAACGGATCCACGATCGAGCACCGGGCCGATCAGTGGCGCAACCGGTCGATGCACCCGGTGATCCTGCACATCACGGGCAATGGCAGCGACGACACCCCCGACTGCCATCGTGGGGAACGCTTCCTGTTCGTGCTCGCAGGGCGGCTCCGGCTGCAATACGGCGACGAACACCTCGTGCTCTCCGAGGGAGACAGCGTGTACCTCCACGCCACGATCCCGCATACGCTGCAGCCTGCGACGCGGGGAACGACGGTCAAGGTGCTCAGCGTGACGCACGAACACATCCCCACGTCGCCGTCTCCTAGGGGCGGTTCGACGCCGGCGACACGCCCGCGCACTCGGTCGAGATGAGGCTGCGGAGCCGAGGCGGCGCTTCAGCAGGACGTGAACCCCGGCCACCGTCCCTGTTGATCCGGCCGATCGGTCATTTCTTCTTCGGGCGGTTCCAGCCTTCCGACCGCCACCAGCCGGGGCCTTCGGCCTCGATCTCGGCCGTGTGCGCCCGCAGCCTCTCGAGCATGCCGGCCAGCCGGTCGGCCTCCTCGGCCGCACGATCCTTGGTCTCCGCCCTGTCGGCCGCGAGATTGTAGAGCTCCGGTTTCGTGAGCGACTCGTCGGCCACGATCTTCCAGTCTCCTTCGCGGTACGCGACAGATCCGCCCCAGCGCCAATACATCGGCACGGTCCGCGTCACCCTGGCGCCAGCCATGGCCGGCAGGATATTGAGGCCGTCGAGTTTCACGCCGGCCGGAGGCTCGAGGCCGGCCGCCGCGAGCACCGTGGGGAAAAAATCGCTGCCGATCACCGGCAGGTCGCTCTCGGTGCCCGCCTCGATCCGCCCAGGCCAGCGGACGATTCCCGGCACGCGGTGGCCACCCTCGTACGTCGACCGCTTGCGGGCCCGCAGGCCGCCCGCGAGCCCGCGGCCTGGCCCCTTCACCCCGTCGCCCTCGGGACCGTTGTCGCTCGTGAAGAACACGAACGTCGAGTCGGTCGCACCGATTTCGTCGAGCGCCTTCATCACCATCCCGAAGGCGTCGTCGAGTTGTGTCACGTTCGCCCGGTAGGTTCGTTCCACCGGGTCGGTGATCGCCGCATGGAGTTTTTCGTAGCGTTCGGCCGAGGCGATCGGATAGTGCGGCTCGTGCGTCCAGACGGCGAGAAAAAACGGCTTGCTCGCGTCGCGCCTCTCCTTGAGCCACGTCACCGCCTCCCGGGCGATGAACGGGGCGGAATAGTCGTCGGCCTTGCCGAGGCCCTTGCCGTTGCGGACGAAATTTTCGGGAAAGGCATGGGTGGGAGCGGCGTTGTTCTGCGTGGCGAGCCACCAGGCATAGCCGTGGGCGTCGGGCTGCGGCTGCTCAGGATCGTTGAACTTTCCGTTGAGGTGCCATTTGCCGACGTGGCAGGTGTCGTAGCCGGCGTTGCGCAGGAGTTCGGGCAGTGTGGCCTCACTCGTGCGCAGATGGATCGGGCTGTCCTCCGGGATCCAGGTGAACACGCCCGTCCGATAGGGATGGCGGCCCGTGAGGAGCGCCGCCCGCGAGGGCGAGCAGACGGGGCAGGCGGAGTGGCAGTCGGTGAGCTTCAGCCCCTCGGCGGCGAAGCGGTCGAGGTTCGGCGTGATCGCGGCCTTGTTGCCGTAGCAGCCGAGTTCGCCGTAGCCGAGGTCGTCGGCGAGAAACAGCACGATGTTCGGCCGGTGGGCATCGGCGGCCGACGAACGGCCCGGGCTGAACTGCCGCTCGAAGGCCGCCTTGAAGGGATTTACCTTCGGGCCGTCGAGGTTCTCGTTGACGAGGTCCGGCTGCACGCTCCGCCACCAGGCGTCGTACTCGTCTGCGAGATGCTTGACGACGTCGGGGTGCTCCTTGGCCACGTCGGTCTTCTCGCCCGGATCCGCGGCGACGTCATAGAGTTCCCACGCGTCGCGGTGGTTTTTGACGTTCACGAGGCTCCACTGCCCTTCGCGGATCCGGCAGTTGCGATACGCGCTCTCGGCCGCCTTGCCGCGGTCCCAGCGGCCGACGTGCGTCACGAGCGGCCGGTCGGGCCAGGCGATCCGCGCGCCGCGCAAGAGGGCCGCGAAACTCCGGCCCTCGATCTTCCCGGCGACGTCCTCCGGAATGCTCACGCCC
>JBJSZP010000232.1:0-999 GCA_046090365.1 Planctomycetia bacterium | reverse complement strand
TTTCCAGTCATCCGTTGGGCCATGCTTCGCGGATATCGTGCCACGTCGGTGAGTGGTGCCTCTTGGTGCGTTCGGATAGGACACTGCGTCGGCCGGAGACCGTCCACCCACGTGTTCACGCGGGTGTGCCGTGACAGGCCGCGGCATGAGCGAGTCACCCGCTAGGCAAGTGCCGCAAGAAGATGCTCGCGGGCGCGGTTGACCTCGGCCGTGATCTGGGCCACGGAGTCGAGGATCGGCACGCCGCGGGGCACCGGGTGCATGAAGATCTCGACGGGCCCGGCAAACCGCATGGCCGCGAGCTCCCGCATGAGCGGTCCGAAGTCGAGCGGGCCGCGTCCGGGCATCTGCAGCATCTCGTCTTCCTTGGGCAGCTTTTCTTTCGAACCCTTCCCGTGCTGCTGGGCGTAGACGAACTTCACTTTCGGCCCGAGGTCGCGGGCAAGCGTGGCGATGAGCGCGGCGTCTTGCGGGAGGTGGTGCGGAGCGAAGGCGATGCCCACGCGGTCGTGCGTGGCGAGTTCGGCAAACCTTCGGATGCCCTCGGGCGTCTGCAACAGCGAGCTCGAATGATTCTCGATCGCGATCACGCCGCCCGTCGCCTCGGCCGCGGCGATGCTCGGCGCGAGTTTTTCGAGAAACATCTTCAGCGCCGCCGTGAGCGCGTCGCCCGTGAGGCTGCCGTTGCCCGGGGCCGTCGTCACGAGCACCGTGCCTTCGCCGCCGAGCCGCTTCGCGAGCGCGAATTCGTCGGCGAGTTTGAAGGCGCCAACCTTGTAGCAGGCGATGCCGCCGAGCCGCACGCCGGCCGCCGCGAGCATCTCCTTCACCTTTTCCTCGCCGAGCGTGTCGATCTCCTCGCGCTGGGTGCCATGTGGCTTCGGCCAGAGGTCGATCATGTCGGCCCCGGTCTTCGCAACCTCGGGCAGGATCTCGGCGAGCGGAAACGTGCCGTAGAGCGCCGACGCGAGGATCCACCGCGGCTGCCATTTTCCATTT
>JBJSZP010000231.1:0-1229 GCA_046090365.1 Planctomycetia bacterium | reverse complement strand
CGGCCCCACGGCCGGATAGGCGAGGAGAACGTCGCGGCCCCCCGCCTCGGCCGTCATCTCCGCCTCGGCGATCGTCGCGGCCTTGAACCGCTCGATCCCCGCCGCGAGGCAGAGCCGGATCACCTCGGGCATCTTGTGGGTTTTCACGTGCGGCCGCAGCCGGTCGACGCCGCCAGCCAGTGCGATCATCCGCTGCAGGTTTTCCGCGACCCGGTCGGGGTAGACGAGCAGCGCTGGCGACGGGATCTCCGCCTCGTTCGCGATGCGATACCAGTCGCTCATGTGGTCGTCCGGAATACGCGCGTCAGGGTGGGATGCCGACCGGCGTTGCCTGTCGCTCAGGCCTGCTCGCACACGCTCCGCTGGCTGCCGAGGCCGTCGATTGCGAGCGTGACGAACTGGCAGAGGTAGTGCACGAGGTGCCAGACGTCGAAGATCAACGTCGCCGTGTCGCCATTCTGCCGGCGCACGCCGTTGACGTCGAGCGTGAGGCCGAGTTTCTGCGGATCGCCCACCTCGTCGGGATTGCCGTCGAGCCGCCTCGGCCGCCTCCGGGAGGACCTCGACAGCGGATGGCCCGTTGACGGCTCGGCTGAGAAAAGTAGACTCCGCCATACTTTTCCCCCCGTTTTCAGGAGACGACCGGCATGAGCCTGCTCAAGGAATTCCGCGAATTCGCGATGAAGGGCAACGTGATCGACCTCGCCGTCGGTGTGGTCATCGGCACCGCGTTCGGCAAGATCATCGGCTCGCTCGTCGCGAACGTCATCATGCCGCCGCTCAACCTGCTCACGAGCAAGTTCGGCGTGAATTTCAGCGACCTGGCCCTGCGAATCCGCACGAACGCCCCCAAACTCAACGCCGACGGCACGAAGGTGCTCGAGGACGGCAAGGAAGTGCTCGTGTTCCAGGACTATCCGATCCTCAACTACGGGCCGTTTATCCAGTCGGTCGTCGACTTCCTGCTCGTGGCCGCGGCCCTGTTCCTCGTGATCAAGCTCATGAACACGGCGAAGGCGAAGTTCGAGGCCAAGAAGGAAGAGGCTCCGGCCGCTCCGCCCGAAGACGTCGTGCTCCTCCGCGAGATTCGCGACGCGCTGACGCGGAAGTAGGGCAGGCTCAAGCCTTCCCTACGGGCGCCGCATCAGGTTCTCGATCTCGTCGGCCTCGATCGGCACGTGCGCGCACAGGTCCACGGCGCCGTCGGCCGTCACGAGCAGGTCGTTTTC
>JBJSZP010000230.1:0-1995 GCA_046090365.1 Planctomycetia bacterium | reverse complement strand
GCCTCCGAGCCGGGATCCAGCCGGGAGGATTTCAGGGCTCGGGCGCTGGCCTGCGCCTGCCGCTGGGCGGAGCGGCGTCGCAGGGCGTCCTCGAGATGGTGCAGGCGCTCGGCCGGGTCGACGGGGCCGCGTTCGGCGGTCGAGTCGTCGACGGCCACGAGCAGGCTCTGCAGCGTGGGATCGGTGATGGCCAGCAGCAGCCCCGAGAGGGCCACCGGCTTGCCGGCGTCGTGGAGTTGGCGGGCGGCCTCGAGCACGGTGCGGCCCTCCGAGCTCTCGAGGTCGGCCGGGGGCACCTCGCGGACGATGAGGCCGATGCTGTCGGGCACGCCCACGAGCACCTCGAGCACCTCGCGGTCCCAGGCGGGGAGCCGCCGGAGGGCCGCGGGGGCGGGGAGCGGGTCGGCGGCCGCGACCGTGACGGGCCGCTGCGACCGCAGGTCGCGGAGCCGGTTCCCGAGCGCCTCGCGCGAGAGGCCGAAACGCCGCGCGAGGCGGCCAAGCACCTGGTCTTCGCGCAATTGCCGCTGCGACGGGCTCATTGGCGAACGCTCAGAAACACTCGCGAGCGGCTTGAGCACGCTCTCGACGGCCGCGAGCGCCGCGTCGTCGCCGCCGCGGCCGGCCAGCTTGGCTTCCGCCTCGTCCATGCGGTATTCCAGCGGATCGACGGCTGCGGCGAGCAGTTCCTCGAACGCTTCCCGGCCGCGCTCGAGCACGAACTCGCAGGGATCGACGCCCGCCGGCAGCCGGGCGATCCGCACGTCGATGGGCTCGGCGAGGATCACGTCGAGGATCTCGTCGGCCCGGCGGCGGCCGGCGTCGTCGCCGTCGAGCACGAGCACGATCTGGTCGGCATACCGGCGCAGGAGCTTGGCGTGCTTCTCGCCGAGCGCCGTGCCGAGCACGGCCACCACGTCGTCGATGCCCGCCTGCCGGGCCGCGAGGCAGTCGGTGTAGCCCTCGACGACCACCGCCCGCCGCGAGCGGGCCATGGCGTCGCGGGCGGTGTCGAGCCCGTAGAGCATCGAGCTCTTGGAAAACAAGGGTGTTTCGGGCGAGTTGATGTATTTCGCGGTGTCGGCCGCGGCGCCGGGGAGCACCCGGCCGCCGAAGGCCACGCAGCGACCGAGCGGATCGCGGATCGGAAACATCACGCGGTCGCGAAACCGGTCGTAGTGGCCCGAGCGATCCTGCCGCTCCACGGCCAGGCCGGTGCGGGCGAGCGTCGCGACGGGGATGCCGGCGGCCGAGGCCTGCCGGAGGAGCCAGTCCCAGGCGGGCGGGGCAAAGCCGAGCTGAAACCGGGCGATCGTGTCGGGCGAGAGGCCGCGGGCGGCGAGGTAGTCGCGGGCCGCGCGGGATTCCGGGCCGCCATTGAGGCAGGCCGCGAATCGCTCCGCCGCCCAGCCGAGCGCCTTGAAGAGGGCCGCCTTATCGTCGGTCGACAGGCCCCGGCCGCGGGTGAGCGGAATGCCCGCCCGTTCCGCGAGGTGCTCGAGCGCCTCGCGAAACTCGAGTTTCTCCATCTTCATGAGAAACGTGAACACGTCGCCGCCGATGTTGCACACCCAGCAGCGGAAGGTCTGCCGCTCGGGATTCACCTGCAGGCTCGGACGCGAATCGTCGTGCCACGGGCAGAGGCCGGCGAGGGCCTTGCCGGAGCGCCGCAGCGCAATGTAGGAGCCGACGAGATCGACGATGTCGGTCGCATCGCGCACCCGCTCACGGAGATCGTCGTTGAGCGACGCGCCGGCGGACGACGAGGATGAGACGGGCGACGACGCCACGCGGAAACTCCGAGAATCAAGCCGCAAACAAGTGACCGTCGGAATGTAGGCGGCGGTCAAAAGCGGGTCAATCTCAGGCCGGGCCTGCGCATCCTGCCCAGATTGCGGCCGCGGGATGAGCCGCGGCCATCGACGCCACGGCCGCTGTCTACGACAACAGCCTTTGCACGCTTTCGAGCAGCCGATCCATGGCGAACGGCTTGCG
>JBJSZP010000229.1:0-2881 GCA_046090365.1 Planctomycetia bacterium | reverse complement strand
CCCACGCCGAGGGGGACGTGCAGAACTGCATCGACACGCTCCGCTACTTCGCCGACATGGCGATGCACGTGCAGCGGCGAAGCGCCCTCGCCGTCGCAGGGCACGAGGCCTGGACGATTCGCCATCCCTGGGGCGCCTGCGGCTTCATCTTTCCCTGGAATTTTCCCTTCCTCCTCGTCGGCTGGGGGATCTCGCCCGCCCTCGCCGCAGGCAATACGGTCGTGATCAAGCCGGCTGAAGACACGCCGCTCTCCACGCTCTACCTCGCACGGATCGCCCGCGAGGCGGGCATCCCCGACGGCGTGATCAACGTCATCTGCGGCACGGGTGCCGGGGCGGGCGCCGCGCTCTCCGCGCATCCGGGCATCCGCCGGATGAGCTTCACAGGCTCGCCCGAGGTGGGCCGGCTCGTGGGCGAGGCCTGCGGGCGGAATCTTGTGCCGGTGAAGCTCGAGCTTGGCGGCAAGGGGGCGGCGGTGGTGTTCGACGACGTCGACGTGCCGGAGACCGCCCAAAAACTCGTCAACGCGATCACGTTTCACTCCGGCCAGGTGTGCTGCGACGCCACCCGCTGGCTCGTGCACCGCTCGATCGCCAAGCAGTTCACCGACGAGTGCGTGAAGCGGCTTCAGACGGTGACCGTGGGCTACCAGCTCGCCGGCAGCACCAAGATGGGGCCGGTCGTCAACGCCAAGCAGCGGGCCCGGATCCTCTCCTATCTCGAAAAGGGGCAGGCGCAGGGCGCCGAGGCGGTGCTGCCCGGCGGCCCGGCCCAGGTGCCCGGGCAGGACGGCTTCTACGTGAAGCCCGCGCTGCTCGCCGGGAAGCTCGACAACGTCGCGGCCCGCGAGGAAATCTTCGGCCCCGTCGCCTTCATCTCCACGTTCTCGAGCGAGGACGAGGCCGTGACCATGGCCAACGACACCGACTACGGCCTCGCCAACAGCGTGTGGACGAGCGACCTCGGCCGCGCGGCCCGGATCGCCGAATCGATGGTGGCGGGCAACAGCTGGATCAACGCCCACAACGTGTTTCCGCGCGGCGTGCCCTACGGCGGCGTGAACAAGAGCGGCATGGGTGGCGGCGTCAACTCGATCGAAACGCTCTTCGACTACTGGCGCAGCCAGTCGGTCGTGCGCCCGCTGTAACGCCTGTCGATTCGCACCGACTCGGGGTTGCCCACGCCCTCTCGCCGGACGTTCAATGCGCCCACCCTCTCGCCTCTCCCTCTGGGAGAGGCCGGCCGCAGGCCGGGTGAGGGTGTTTTTCGCGGCGCAACGAAAGCACCCTCACCCCAGCCCTCTCCCAGAGGGAGAGGGAGAAGAGGGGCAACCCCTCGCCTTCCGTGCACTGTGTCTGCCTTCCGCTTTCCCCAAAAAGCCCGGAGCGGAAGCGACGGGGTCGGCTTGACGCGCGTCTTCCAATTTCGATAAAGTGCTGCATCCCAGGCGCAACTCGAAATGCCTCATGACGTCGTCATCGTCGGTGCCGGTCTCGCGGGGCTCGCGTGTGCGCGGGAGCTCGTGCGGGCCGGCCGCGCGGTGACGGTGCTCGAGGCGGGCGACCGGGCGGGCGGCCGCGTGGCCACCGACTCGGTCGACGGCTTTCGGATCGACCGCGGGTTTCAGGTCTACAACGACGCCTATCCCGAGGGACGGCGGCAGCTCGATCTCGCGGCGCTCGCCCTGGGACGGTTCGAGCCCGGGGCGCTCGTGGCCGACGGCGGCCGGCTCCGCAGCGTGAGCGATCCGTGGCGCCGGCCGCTCGCGGCGGTCGGCTCCGTGCTCGACGGCACCGTCGGCGTCGCCGACGGCCTGCGCACGGCGGCCTTGCGTGCGCGGGCCATTCGCAGGTTCCGCTCGGGCACAGCCGATCCCGACGGGCCGGCCGCCGCGGCCGAGCAGTCGACGCTCGACGACCTGCGGGCCCGGGGATTCTCGCCCTCGTTCATCGAGCGGTTTTTCGTGCCGTTTTTCGGTGGCGTGTTTCTCGAGCGCGGGCTCGACACGTCGGCCGCCGTCTTTTCGTTCGACTTCGCGATGTTCGCCCTCGGGCGGGCCTGCCTGCCCCGCGGGGGCATGGCCGCGATTCCGGCGCAGATGGCGGCCGCCCTGCCTGCCGATGCCCTGCGGCTGCGCGCAGCCGTGGCGCGGGTGGAGCCGGGCCGCGTGGTGCTCGCCGATGGCGAGGAGATCGCGGCGAAGGCCGTCGTCGTGGCCGCCGACCTGCCGGCCGCCGCGCGGATTCTGCCCGAGCCGTTTGCAGCCGGCTGGCGGTCGCGACGGATGAAGGGCACGCGGATGGTCGCCTTCGCGGCTGAGCGGTCGCCGCTCGACCGCCCCGTGCTCGTCGTGAGCGCCGAGCCGCGGGGGCCGATCGACAACCTCACCGTGCCGTCCGACGTCGTCGCCGGCTACGCGCCGCCCGGGGCGACGCTCGTGTATGCCTCGCTGCGCGGCGACTGGCAGGGAAGCGATGCCGCCACGATCGAGGCCGTGAAGGCGCAGGCAGGCGGATGGTTTGGCCGGCAGACAGCCGCCTGGCGACACGTGGCCATGGTGCCCGTGCCGCAGGCCCTCCCCGACGAGAGCCCCGCCGCCCGCCGGCTGCGGCCACCCGCGCCGCGGCTGGCCGACGGGCTCTTCATCTGCGGCGACCACTGCACCAGCGCATCGATCAACGGCGCCCTCGCGAGCGGCCGCCGCTGCGCCGCCGCCCTGTAGGACAGGAAAACCCGCCTGTTATTCCCATCTTGGCCCTGCGGTTCCCTCGGTATACAGTTGATTGAAACGCCTGTTTGAAACACGCCCTTTCGGGGCATTCCCCATGGCCACCGCCTCCACGCCCTCCCTCGCCGCCGGATCGAAGGATGCCGACGATC
>JBJSZP010000228.1:0-6084 GCA_046090365.1 Planctomycetia bacterium | reverse complement strand
TCAGCCGCGCGAGCACGAGCACGCCGGCGAGGCCCACGATCGACACGATCGTCTCCATCACCGTCCAGCTGCGGAGCGTGTCGCCGAGGCTGACGTTGAAATACTCCTTGAACATCCAGAACGCCGAGTCGTTGACGTGGGAGCAGGCGAGGCTCCCCGCACCGATCGCGAGCACCATCAGGTTTGGATCGACGCCCCCGGCCGCCACCGCCGGCGCGAAGATGCCCGCCGCCGTGAGCCCGGCCACCGTCGCCGAGCCCACGCACACGCGGATCGCCGCCGTCACGATCCACGCGAGCAGGAGCGGATCGACCGGCAGCCCCTGAAGCATGGTGCCGATCTCCGCGCTCACGCCGCTCTTCACGAGCACCTCCTTGAAGGCGCCCGACCCGGCGATCACGAGGAGGATCGAGCCCACGTCGCCGATCGCACCGGCGAAGGTGTTCATCACGGCCGGCAGCGACCGGCCCCGGGCCAGGCCGAGCGTGACCGTGGCCACCGCCAGCGACGCCACCATCACGACGTCGGGGTCGCTCACGAACGTGAGCAGCCCGGCGGCCTGCGAGCCTGCGGGAAACACGCCGCCCGTCACGGCCGTGGCCGCGAGCAACACGGCCGGCAGGAGCGCCGTCGCCACGCTCGCAGACGTGCCCGGCAGCGCCACTTCGGGGAGCGGCGTGGCCGCCAGGCCGGGCAGGGGCCTGGCCACGATGCCCGCGAGCGTGCGGCCGAACACGGGCCCGGCCAGGATCAGCGCCGGGATCGCGATCGCGCATCCATAGAGGAGCGTGAGCCCGAGATTCGCGCCGAACGCCGCCACGAGCGCCGTCGGCGCCGGGTGCGGCGGGAGGAGCCCGTGGGCCACGCTCATCGAGGCGAGCGCCGGCAAAGCCACCACAAGCAGCGGCTGACCGGAGCGGGCCACCACCGCGAAGATGATCGGCACGAGGAGCACGAAGCCCACGCCGTAGAACAGCGGAATGCCCACGATGAATCCGGTGAGCGCCATCGCCCAGGCCATGCGCTTCTCGCCGCAGGCGGACACGAGCGTGTCGGCGATCCGCTGCGCGGCCCCGCTCTCCACCACGAGCTTGCCGAGCATCGCCCCGGTGACGATCACGATCGCGAGCGTGCCGAAGATGTCGCCGATCCCCTTGCGGACGGCGCCGGCCACGTCGCCCACCGGCATCCCGAGCGCCAGCGCCGCGGCCGCCGACACCACGACGAACGCCAGGAACGGATGCACCTTCGCCCACACCACGAGCGCCACGAGCACGGCTATCGCGATGGCGATGATGACGAGCGACGGCAACGATATGGCTCCGGGGCGGGCACACGCTACCATGAAAAGGCCCTAGCGGCATCCCTTTTGACGCCGGAAAGGACCGCCCGATGCGACCTGCCTGCCTCCTCGCCGCCGTGCTTGCCTCCGTCGCGGCGGCCCCGTCGTTCGCCGCCGACCAGGCCGCCCCGCCGCCGGAGAGGTCCCTCGCCGTGGCCGAGGGCCTCGAGGCCACGCTGTTTGCCGCCGAGCCGCTGCTGTCGAGCCCGTCCGACATCGATGTCGACTCGCGCGGCCGTGTGTGGGTGTGCGAGGTGCTCAACTACCGAGGCAGGAAAGACACGCGGCCCGAGGGCGACCGGATCCTCGTGCTTGAAGACACCGACGGCGACGGCAAGGCCGACCGCCAGACCGTGTTTCACCAGGGCCGCGACGTCGACTCCGCGCTCGGGATCTGCGTGATCGGCGAGGGGCCGGGCCGCAAGGTGATCGTGTCGTGTGCGCCCGACGTGTTCATCTTCCACGACGACGACGGCGACCTGAAGGCCGACCGCCGCGAGTCGCTGTTTACGAAGACGGGCATCCCGCAGCACGACCATTCGGTGCACGCGTTCGTCGTCGGCCCCGACGGCCGCTGGTACTTCAATTTCGGCAACACCGGCCAGGCCGTGCACGATCGCGACGGCAATCCTGTGAAGGACCGGTTCGGCCACGAGGTGAACGCCTCGGGCAAACCCTACCGCGAGGGCATGGTGTTTCGCTGCAAGCCTGACGGCACCGACTTCGAGGTGCTCGGCCACAACTTCCGCAACAACTACGAGGTGGCCGTCGATTCGTTCGGCACCCTCTGGCAAAGCGACAACGACGACGACGGCAACCGCGGCGTGCGGATCAATTTCGTGATGGAATACGGCAACTACGGCTACAAGGACGAGCTCACCGGAGCCGGCTGGCAGGTGCCGCGGACGAACCTCGAGCCGGAGGTGCCGCTGCGGCACTGGCACCAGAACGATCCCGGCGTCGTGCCCAACCTCCTGCTCACCGGTGGCGGATCGCCCTGCGGGATCTGCGTCTATGAAGGATCGCTTCTGCCCGAGCGGTATCGCGGGGCGCTCATCCACTGCGACGCCGGGCCGAACGTGGTGCGGGCGTATCATGTGACGCCGCAGGGGGCGGGCTTCACGGCCACGCTGGAGCCGCTCGTCGACGGCTCGGCCGACAAATGGTTTCGCCCCTGCGACGTGTGCGTGGCCCCCGACGGCTCGCTGATCGTGGCCGACTGGCACGACCCCGGCGTGGGCGGCCACGGCATGGCCGACACCGAGAAGGGCCGGCTCTACCGGATCGCCCCGCGCGGCTCGACGTGGTCGGTGCCCGCGGTGGACCTCGCGACGGTCGCCGGCGCCGTGGCGGCGCTCGGGAGCCCGAATCTGTGCACGCGGGCGATGGCGCTCGAGCGGCTCGGCCGTGATCCCGACGCCGCGGCCACTGCCCTCGAGGCTGCGGCTGCGGCGCCGCACGACGAGCGCCACGCCGCCCGCCTCGCGTGGGCGATCGGGATGCTGCCGGGCCGGACGGAAGCGACGGTGCGGCGGCTCGCCGCGTCGGCCGACGCGCGGATGCGGATCGTGGCCCTGCGGATGTGCCGGCTCACGAAAGGCGACGTGACGGGCCTCGTTGAGACGCTCGCCCGCGACCCGGCGGCCGACGTACGGCGCGAGTGCGCGATCGCGCTCCGGGGCATTGCCGGCGAGCGGGCCAACCGGGCGTGGGCCACTCTGGCCGCGCAGCACACCGCTGGCGACCGCTGGGAGCTCGAGGCCCTCGGGATCGGTGCCGATGGTCTGTGGGACGGGCGGCTCGATGCGTGGCTCGCGATCATGCCGAATCCCGACGCGGCCGTGAGCCGCGAGATCCTGTGGCGGAGCCGCAGCCAAAGATCGGCGGCGATGCTCTGCCGGCTCATCGACCGTGCCGACGTGACGACGGCCGAGGCGCTGGGCCTGATCCGGGCCCTCGACTTCCAGGACGAGGCCCGGATGCAGGAGGCCGTGCGGGCCCTGCTCGAGGGGCGGCTCGCGTCCGCTCCCGACGAAAAGCGGCGGATCATCCTCCCGGAGCTCGTGGTGCGGCTCGCCCCGGCAGCGGCCGCGGATCCGGCGTTCGCCGCCACGATCGACGAGGCGGCGGACCACGCCGGCGACTCGCGGCGGTTTGTCGAGATCGTCGCACGCTTTCGGCGCACGGCCCGCTCGGCCGACCTCGTGCGGATCGCGGCCACGACGGGCGACGACGCTCTCGCCACCGCCGCCGTAGGCGCGGCGCTCGCGCTGGGCGCGGAGAGCGATATGCGCGCCGCCGTCGCCGACCCCGTCCGCACCGACCGGCTCCGGGCGGCCCTGCGCCGGCAGGCGGGCAAGGAGGCCGCGGCGATCCTCGCGGCGATCGGCGATGGTGGGCCCGCGGCGGCCGATGCCCCGAAGCCCCAGCCGGGCCGCGGCCCGCTGCCGCCGCTCGCCGAGCTCGTGAAGCAGGTGGGCGATCCGGCCCGCGGCCGGGCCGTGTTCACCGGGGCGGGCACGTGTGCCAAGTGCCACGTCGTCGGAGGCGAGGGGAAGAATGTCGGCCCGAACCTGTCGGGCATCGGCACGAAGCTCTCGCGGCAGGCGCTCTACGAGTCGATCCTCATGCCGTCGGCGGCGATCAGCCACAACTACGAGACCTACACGGCGGTGCTCGACGACGGCCGCAGCGTGACGGGGCTGCTCGTCTCGCAGACGCCCGAGCAGGTGGTGCTCAAGCCGGCTGACGGCGTCGATGCCACGCTCGCCGCGAAGGAGATCGACGAACTCGTGAAGCAGCCGATCTCGCTCATGCCGGCCGACCTCGCCAATACGCTCTCCGCGCAGGAACTCGCCGACGTGGTCGCCTGGCTCGAGACGCTACGGGCGACGAACTGAGGGGCGTCGCCCGCGCGATATCGCCCGCTATCAGTATTGACGCAGCGGAACGCGTCGCTATACTTTTGCACAGTTCATCCGTGTCCCGGGCTTTGTCGTCATGGCCACGATTCCGCTCACAGCCCCGTCGCGCCACCTGATCACCGTGGACGCGTTTCATCGCATGGGCGAGACGGGCATTCTCGGCCCCGCGGATCGCGTGGAACTCATCGATGGGGAGATCATCGATATGTCACCAATCGGAGCCCTCCATGCGGCGATCGTCGACCTGCTGGCCCGGCACTTCGCCCGGCGGGTGGGGGAGTCGGTTTTCATCCGCTGCCAAAACCCGCTCCGGCTCGATGACGTGAGCGAGCCGGAGCCCGACCTCGTGATCCTGCGGCCCCGCGCCGACTTCTACGCGACGGCGCACCCCGGCCCGGCCGACGCGCTCCTCGTGATCGAGGTGGCCGACACGAGCCTCGCCTACGACCTCGGCGTGAAAGTGCCGCTCTACGCCCGGCACGGCATTCCGGAGGTGTGGGTGATCGACGCCGCCACCCGGCGGACGCGCGTGTTTCGCGAGCCTGTCGCAGGCACCGAGCCGGCCCGCGCGGCCGGTAGCGGCTATGCCCACGAGGCGAGCCACGAGCCGCACGAGCCGCTCTCATGCGCTGGTGTCGTCGACGAAGCTGGTGATCGGCTGACGGTGGAATTGGCCGGGCTGCTGCCCACCGCCATTTTCAAGTAGTCTTTGGAGGGCCCCCACCACCTCCACCCCCTCACTCCACCATGGCCATCTCTCCCCGCACACCCACCGTGACTCCCTCGGCCCCGATCTACCGCGGGCCCTTGCCCCACGTGCACGCCGTCGAGCGGCTGCCTGTCACCGTCTACGACCAGCCCGGCGATGCCAGCCGCGCGGTTGCCCGTGAGATCGCCGACCTCGTGCAGGCCCGGGCCGCCGCCGGCAAACAGACCGTGCTCGGCCTGGCCACCGGCTCGACGCCCGTGGGCGTGTATGACGAACTGATCCGCATCCACCGCGAGGAGGGCGTGTCGTTCAAGACGGTCGTCACGTTCAATCTCGACGAATACTGGCCGATGCAGCCCGACGCGCTGCAGAGCTACCACCGCTTCATGCGGGAGCACCTCTTCGACCACCTCGACATCCCCGCGGCCAACATCCACATCCCCGACGGCACGCTCTCCCGCGCCGACGTTTCGGCCGCCTGCGCCCGCTACGAGGAGGCGATCCGCGCGGCCTGCTGCATCGACCTGTAGATCCTCGGCATCGGCCGCACCGGCCACATCGGCTTCAACTAGCCGGGCAGCGCCGTCGACAGCCGCACGCGTCTGATCACGCTCGACAGCGTGACGCGGTCGGACGCGGCGAGCGACTTCTTCGGCGAGTGGAACGTGCCCCGGCAGGCGATCACGATGGGCGTGGGATCGATCCTCGATGCCCGCCGCGTGGTGCTCCTCGCGTTCGGCGAGCACAAGGCCCCGATCGTGCGGAAGGCGGTCGAGGAGCCGCCGTGCAGCCACGTGTCGGCTAGCGCCCTCCAGCAGCACGCCGATGCGAAGTTCGTGCTCGACAGGGCTGCGGCGGCCAGGCTGACGCGGTTTGAGAGCCCGTGGGTGGTGGGCCCGCTCGACTCGATGGGCCTGGAATGGACCGACGCCGTCGTAAGGAAGGCCGTGATCTGGCTCGCGTTCACGGTGAAGAAGCCGATCCTCAAGCTCACCGACGAAGACTACAACGAGCACGGTCTCCAAGACCTGCTCTCCAACCGCGGGCGGGCCTACGACCTCAACATCGAGGTGTTCCGCGCGATGCAGGACACGATCACGGGCTGGCCG
>JBJSZP010000227.1:0-1002 GCA_046090365.1 Planctomycetia bacterium | reverse complement strand
CGGACGCCGATGAGAGGCCCACCGCACAAAGGGGCGACTGCTTATGGCTGCTGCGGTTAGGCCCTGAAAAGGTTCACAGGCCCCCATCGCAGGGGCCTCTCATCGGCGTCCGCGCCCGATCCACAGGTTTTGTACGCGTCGCCCCGCGCACGGTCAAAGCCTGCTACATTTCGCGGCCATGGCGTCTTCCGTGTCTCCCATGATGCAGCAGTTCGAGGCGGCGAAGGCCCGCTGCCCCGGGGCGCTCGTGCTCTTCCGGATGGGAGACTTCTACGAGCTTTTCGGCGACGACGCCCGCGAGGCGGCCACGCTCCTCGACCTCACGCTCACCAGCCGCGACAAGGGCCCCGACGCCCTGCCGATGGCCGGCTTCCCGCACCACCAGCTCGACACGCAGCTCGCGCGGCTCGTGGCCGCCGGCCGCCGGGTGGCGATCTGCGAGCAGATCGACGATCCCAAGACCACGAAGGGCCTCCTGCGCCGCGAGGTCACGCGGATCGTCACGCCCGGGATCGCGGCCGACGAGTCGCTGCTCGACCCGCAGCGGGTCAACTATCTGCTGGCCCTGCTCCCGCGAGCCTCGGCCGAGGGCGTGCTCGTCGGCCTGGCCTGGATCGACGTCGCCGCCGGCCGCTTCGAGTGCGCCGTCGTGTCGCGCGACGACGTGGCCGACCACCTCCTCCGCCTCGATCCCGCCGAGGTGCTCTGCGCGGAGAAGGATCGCGACGTGGCGGCCGAGCTGGTTTCATCGACAGGCTGCTTGCGCGCGGTCACCGCGCGGCCCGACTGGTGGTTTGACGACGCCACGGCCACCGCCGCGGTCGCGAAGGCGCTCGGCGGCCGGCGGCTCGAGGGGCTGGGGTTCGACCTGCCCGCCGACCTGCCCGGCCTCGCGGCGGCCGGCGCCGTCGTGGCCTACCTCGAGGAAAACGAGCCCTCCGCGATCGCCCGCATCGAGGCGCTCGCCCCGTGGCGGCAGGGCGACCGCCTGGAGATCGACGA
>JBJSZP010000226.1:0-2661 GCA_046090365.1 Planctomycetia bacterium | reverse complement strand
GCCGGACGTTCGCCTCAGCCCTCCAGGCTTCGGCTCTCTGCATGTCCGCTTCGCTTCGCCATCCATGGCTTCGCTCGCTCCCATAGCCCGCTCGAGGGCATGGGCAGCCCCGAGCCTCCTCAACTGGCTCAACTGGAAAGGGGGAGGCGAGGGGTTGCCCCTACCATTGAGCCGGCGTATGCAGGCAAGCGCAGCCATGGATGGCGCAGCGCAGCCGGAGTCGAGCGAACGGAGGGCTGGAGGCCCGCAGTGAGCGTCCGGCGAGATGGTACGGGGCAACCCCGAGCCGGATTGGGCGAGTTGAGCAAGAAGCAGACAGGCTGAAGCCCGTGCTACAGGGCTGGTTGGGCGGGGCGGTGGGCAGGCCCTAGGCTAGGGGGATGGCCGATCTGCTCGAACTGACGTCCGAGGGTCTTTACTGCCGGCAGGGCGATTTTCATGTCGATCCCTGGCGGCGCGTGCCGCGGGCGGTGGTCACGCATGCGCACTCGGACCATGCGCGGCCGGGCTGCGGACGTTATCTGTGCGCCTCGCGCGGCAAGCTCGTGCTTCGCGAGCGGGTCGGCGGGGCGGCGCCGATCGACACGCTGCGGTTCGGCGAGTCGATTTCGATCAACGGCGTGAAGGTGTCGCTCCACTCGGCGGGGCACGTGCTCGGGTCGGCGCAGGTGCGGATCGAGCATGGCGGCGTCACGTGGGTGGTCACGGGCGACTACAAGCTTCAGGCCGATCCCACGTGCGATCCGTTCGAGCATGTCGAGGCCGACGTGTTCGTGACGGAGTCGACGTTCGGCCTGCCGATCTATCGCTGGGCCGAGCCGGAGATGGTGGCCGCGGAGATCAACGCCTGGTGGCGCGAGAACCAGGCGGCCGGCCGCACGAGCGTGATCCTCGCGTATGCGCTCGGGAAGGCGCAGCGAATCGCGGCCATGGTCGATCCCGCGATCGGGCCGATCGTGGCGCACGGGGCCGTGATGAAGATGGTGAGGGCCTATCGCGACAGTGGCGTGCGGCTGCCGCCGATCGACGGCGTGCCGCCCCGGGCCCGGCGGGTGGGCGACGGGCGGGCGCTCGTGATCGCGCCACCGTCGGTGGCCGGGAGCCGGTGGCTGCGGCTGTTCGGCGACGTGAGCGTGGCGCCGGCGTCGGGCTGGATGACGGTGCGCGGGATCCGCAGGCGGCGCGGCTGCGAGCGGGGGTTCGTCGTGTCCGACCATGCCGATTTTCCCGGGCTGCTCGCGGCGATCGAGGCCTCGCGGGCCCGGCGCGTGCTCGTGACGCACGGCTCGAGCGACGCGCTCGCCCGGCTGCTCCGCGAGCGCGGGCTCGATGCCGCGCCACTGGCCACGCGGTTCACCGGCGAGCCGCCGCCCGACGACGAGGCCGATGCCGACGAGGCTCCGCAGCCGCAGGATGCCGAGGAGAATCTGCTCTCCGAGCCGGAGGCCGTGTGATGCGCGACTTCACCTCGCTCTACTGGCGGCTCGACGCGACCACGAGCACGACGGAGAAGCTCGCGGCGATCCGCGACTATTTTTCGACGGCGCCGGCCGCCGACGCGGCCTGTGCGTTGCATCTGCTCTCCGGCGGCAAGCAGTCGCGGGCGGTGTCGACCACGCTCCTTCGCGAGTGGGCGGCCGAGGCGGCGGGCATCCCGCTGTGGCTGCTCGAGGAGTGCTACGCCCAGGTGGGCGACCTCGCCGAGACGCTCGCGCTCGTGCTGCCCCCGGCCGCGCCGGAGCCGGTGCGGGAAGAAGCCGGCCTCGCCGACTGGATTCGCGACACGATCGAGCCGCTGCGGGCGGCCGACGAGCCGCGGAAGCGCGAGATCGTGGCCGACGCCTGGCGCCGGCTCGCCCCCGACGAGCGGATCGTGTGGCACAAGCTGCTCACGGGCGGCTGCCGCGTGGGCGTGTCGCGGTCGCTCGTGGCGCGGGCGCTCGCCGAGGTGGCCGGCATCGATCCGGCGACGATGACGCACCGGCTGATGGGGGGCGGCGTCGAGACGGAAGACGACTACCGGCGGCTGTTTTCCCCCCAGCCGACGGCGGCCGACGCCAGCCGGCCCTATCCATTCTTTCTGGCGGCGGCGCTCGACGAACCGCCGGAGGCGCTCGGGGCCGTGTCCGACTGGCAGGCCGAATGGAAGTGGGACGGCGCCCGGGCGCAGCTCGTGCGACGGAGCGGGGCCTGCTCGATCTGGACCCGCGGCGAGGAACTCGTCAACGACTCGTTTCCCGAAATCCTCGCCGCCGCAGCCGCGCTCCCCGAGGGCACCGTGCTCGACGGCGAGCTGCTCGCCGTGCGGGAGGGCACGCTCCTCGGCTTCGCCGCGCTCTCGAAGCGGATCGGCCGGCGCCGGCTCACGAAGAAGGTGCTGGCCGACGTGCCGTGCACGTTCGTGGCCTACGACCTGCTCGAGGAACAGGGCCGCGACCTGCGCGGCCTGCCGCTCGCGGAACGACGCGCGCGGCTCGAGTCGCTCGGGCTCCCCATCTTTCCGGCGGCAGCGGGCTCCACGCTGCAGCTCTCGCCGTGCGTCGCCGCCGACTCGTGGGCCGATCTGGCCGCCGCCCGAGCCACGGCCCGCGACCGCGGCGTCGAGGGTCTGATGCTCAAACGCCGCGCGAGCGGCTACGGCACGGGCCGCACCCGCGGCGA
>JBJSZP010000225.1:0-1603 GCA_046090365.1 Planctomycetia bacterium | reverse complement strand
TCCCCCGACGCCTGCGCGTCGTTGGCCCGCGAATCGATCGCGATCCCGAGGTCGTCGAGGCCCGCGAGCACCGCCGCCCGGGTGAGCGGCGAGTTCTCCCCGATCCCTCCCGCGAAGGCGATCGCGTCCAGGCCGCCGAGCTCCACGATCCCCGCCCCGAGCCAGTGCCGGATCGACGCCACGTAGACGTCGATCGCCGTCTGCGCCCGGCGGCTGCCGGTCGCGGCCGCCTCCTCGAGGTCGCGCATGTCGCCCGACGTGCCCGACATGCCCGCGAGGCCGGCCTTCCCGGAGAGCTCGGCGAGCAGGTCTGCGAATCCCTTGCCCGTCTGCTTCGCGACGTGCAGCAGTGCGAAGGGATCGAAATCGCCGGCCCGGTTGTTCTGGGGCAGGCCCGACTGCGGGCTCATCCCCATCGACGTGCCCACGCTCCTGCCATCCCGAATCCAGCACACGCTGCTCGAGCCGCCGAGGTGACAGGAGATCGCCCGCAAGGGCTTCCCGCCCGGCACGAGTTCGCCCAGGCGTGTCGCCACGAAGCGGTGGCTCGCGCCGTGGAATCCCCAGCGCCGCACGAGATGCTTCTCCACCCATTCCGTCGGCACTGCATAGAGCGCGTTGCGGTCGGGAATGGTGGCGTGGAAGCCGGTCTCGAACGCGGCCACGAGGGGCACGGTGGGCAGCCGTTCCCCGAGCAGCCGCATCGCCTTCACGTAGGGCGGGTTGTGGGCCGGAGCCACGTCCGCCATCTCCTCCATCGCCGCGAGGACGTCAGGGCCGACGCGCACGACGCCGCTCACGCGGCCCCCGTGCACGGCCTTGAAGCCCACCGCCGCGACCTCATCGGCCCGCTTCAGGGGTCCGCCCTGGGCCGTCAACTGCTCGAGCGCCGCCGTGAGGGCCACGGCGTGATCGGGAACGGGCATGACGGTTTCGAGCTTCGTGGAGCCCGCCGTCGCATAGACGCGGCTTTCGGCCGCACCGATGCGCTCGACGCCTCCGCGCGCAAGTTCCTGCTCCCCGCCGGTCGAGCCCGCCTTTTCAGGCAGGTCGAACAGCCGGTACTTGAAGCTCGTGGACCCGAGATTCGCGACGAGAACCTTCATGCTTCACGCAAAAAAGGCAGTGACGAGCGACTCCGCCGGACGCGGAATGACGTGGCTGGCGACGAGCTCGCCCACCTGCTGGGCCGCGTTCGCACCGGCCTCGACGGCCGCCCGCACGCTGCCCACGTCACCCTGCACGACCGTCGCCACGAAGGCGTTGCCGATGCTGATCCGCTTGAGGATCTTCACGTTGGCCGCCTTGGCCATCGCGTCGGTGGCCTCGACGAGGCCCACGAGACCCTTGGTTTCCAGAAGACCGATTGCCGTGTTCATGAACTTTCCTTCTGTGTGAGAAATGAACCGTGTGAGAAATCAGACCGCATGAAAAAAACCGGGAAAACAACTCACGCCTTCGGGGGCAGGACGATGCCGATGTCCTCGTGCGGACGGGCGATCACCTGCACGCTCACCACATCACCGATCCGGCCGCCGGCCGCCGCACCCGCGTCGGTCGCCGCCTTCACCGCGGCCACGTCGCCCGAGACGAACGCCGTCAC
>JBJSZP010000224.1:0-21459 GCA_046090365.1 Planctomycetia bacterium | reverse complement strand
CGCGGTCGCACCCGAGCGGCTCGTGCGGCCCGGTGCCTGGGGCGTCGCGGCTGCGGCCTGGGCCGGCATCGGGATGATTGTCGCCGTGGGCTCCCCGCTGCTCGCGCCGAGGCACGCCCCGCTGCGGGCGGTCGTGGCAGGCATGGGCCACGGCTGTGGCATCGTCGTGCGCAGTCCCACTTGCCGCGTCGTCGTCTACGACGCGGGCCGGCTCGGCGCCGCTGCGGCAGCCCGCCGCGGCATGGAGGCCGTGCTCTGGAGCGAGGGTGTGGCCCGCATCGACAGCCTCGTCATCTCGCATGCCGACACCGACCACTTCAACGCGGTGCCCGACCTGCTCGAGCGATTCGCGGTGGGGGAGATCGTCGTGTCGCAGTCGTTTCTCGAGAGCGACGCGTTCGCGGCCCGCGACCTGCTGCGGCAGGTATACGAACGGCGCATCCCGGTGCGGTGCGTGCGGGCCGGCGACGAGATCCCGTGCGACCCGCTCTGCCGCGTGCGCGTGCTCCACCACGATGCGGCCGCCGGCGACGACAACCAGACGAGCCTCGTGCTCTCGGTGGAGTCGGCGGGCCGGCGGATGCTCCTCACGGGCGACATCGAGGGAGATGCCCTCGACGCCTTCGTGGCCGGCGATCCCGACACCTGCGACGTGCTGCTCGCCCCGCACCACGGCAGCGCGACGAGCCTTCCGGCCGAGATCGCCCGCTCGACGCGGCCTGCCTGGGTGGTGGTGAGCGGCCCCGGAGGAGCCCGCTGGCCGGAGGTGCGGGATGCCTACGAGACCGCCCCCGGCCCGGCCCGGCCCGCCCGCATCGTGAAGACGGGCGGCCCCGACGGGGGAAGCGGTGCGCGAGGGGCCGTCGCCGTGTCGCTGTCGGCGGCGGGCGTGACGGTGCGGCAGTTCAGCGGTGGCCGGTGGCGGGAGGTGCCGCCGCCGTTCAGGCCACGACGGCCGTCTCCCGACGCCAGCGCCATGCGGCCGCCGCCAGGAGGGCGAAGTTGAGGATCAGGAACGCGAAGAACTCGGTCTGGCCTCCCTGCCCGAAGCCATACGAATGGAGCCCGGCGCCGAGGAGGAAATTCACGCCATACCACGACATCCCGATCACCGCGGCGCCGAGCACGGCGCCGGCGGCGAGCCCGAAGTTGCCGATCCAGCCCGCGTAGCGGCCGTGGAGCACGACGAGGTAGGCGAGGCGCGACACGAGCGCCCACACCTCCTTCGGATCCCAGCCCCAGAACCGGCCCCACGACACGTCGGCCCACAGGCCGCCGAGGATCGTGCCGGCCGCGAGCAGGAGCACGGCCACCTGCATCGCCTTGTAGATGAAGCCGGCGAGTTCGGCGCAGGCCGCCGGCGGCTGGCCGGGCCGGCCCGCGCCGCCGGGCCGATAGCGGCCGAGGAGGTAGTAGCCGAGCGAGAGCAGCCCGAGCCCCCAGGCGAGCGCCCCGGCGGCGTAGCTCGACACGATCGTGAGCACGTGGATCGTGAGCCAGAAGTTGTCGCGGAGCACCGGCTGGAGCGGGCTGAACTGCTTGCCCGGGATCGGGAAGAACCAGGCGATGAACGTACCCGCGAACGCCACCGCCGTGACGACGAGACCGAACGACTTCCGGGAGTAGACCTCCGGGAGCATCGCCGCGAGGTGGCCGCCCTGCCACGAGAGCGGCACCGTCACGATCGACGCAAGCGCCGCGAGGATCACCCGCGGCAGATACCACACGGCCGGCGTGAGCATCGACAGGCCCACGAGCCACACGACGAGATTGTTGAGGTTCGGAATCGACTGGTCGACGTCGGTCTGGGGCAGCAGGTTGATGATCGTGCGGCCACCCGCCGCGTAGGGGGCCATGGCGAGCACCCAGAGCACGAGCGCCGAGAGGGCGATCCGCGGGAGCAGTGCGATCCACGGGGCGAGGCCGGTGCCTCGCTCTCCGGGAATGAACGAGCCGAGCGGCGCCGGCAGCGCCGTCATCCGCCACGCCTGCCCCGCGCCCCGGGCGCACGCCGGCGCGAGCAGGAAGCACAGGCCAAGGAGCGCCAGGAAATAGGGCACATAGATCACCGTCTCGTACATGTTCGTGACCGGCGCCCACCCCGTGATCGCCACGCGCGACGCGAATGCGGCCGTGGTCCATGCGAGCTCGGCGATCAGCAGCCCCACGCCGAGCCAGAACATCGGCCCGCGGGCCCGGCCGAACGCGACGGCGAAGGCGAAGAGCGCGAGCAGGCTGAGCACCCACGACATCCGGAACGGGTCGGTCTCGTTGTAGGCCACCTCACGCCGCGTGCTGCCGGCCGGCGGGTAGGCCGTGTAGCGCAGCAGGTCGGCGTCGACCTGCTCGATCGGGAGCTGGCGTCGCAGCGGCTCGACCGCCTCGCCGAGCAGCCGCAGTTCGGTGGCGAGCGCCCGGGCCCCCGTGGCCGCCAGCGCGTCGCGATCGCGATCCCCAGCCGGCCGCCGGACGGCGTCGGCGAGCGTCTGAAAACTGGCCCGCACGGCCTCCACGCCCCCGCCCGGCAGGCCCGCGAGCGTTGCGGGCGGCGCGTCGAGCAGCGCCGACAGCGCGACCCACGGCGGCATGTCGTCGTCGGCGTTGCGCTCGGCCTCGAGCGGCTCGGCGCGGACGGCGGGCACCACGAGCAGCCCGCCGCCGTTGTCGTAGAGCGACTCGGCCAGCACGGCCACACGGTCGGCGAAGCGGCGCACGCCGCGCTGCACGGCGGCCGGCAGGGATCCCGCGCGGGCCGTCAGTTCCCCGACCGCCGCCTGCACCGCCTCCAGCTTCGGCTGGGCGAGGCCCGTATCGAACCGGGTCGACTGGCCGACGGCCTCGGCCAGGGCGAGAAGCGCCGCGTCGACGTCCTTGCCGGCCGCATCCCCGTCCGTCGCGGCGAGCTGGCTGCGGACCTGCCGCCAGGCCCCGGCCGCCTGCTCGAAGAGTTGGACGAACCGCGAGCGGCCGATCGCATCGGACGAGGCGCGAAATGTGAGCTGCCGCCAGTCGACGTAGGCCCTCCACAACTGGTCGATCTTCGCGTCGACGCCCTCGAGCCGAAACTGCCCGCCGTCAGCCCGGGCGGCCCGCCGCCGCTCGTCGAGCTCGACGAGCCGCTTCCGCAGCGGCTCGCTGTCGGCGACGTCGGAGGGCGCCGCGTACTTGAGGCGGCGTCGCTCGCCGCCGGCGGAGTCGAACACCGGCAGGTCGAGGAGCTTCCGCACCTCCTCGTGCTCCGCGATCAGGAATGGAACGTCCTCCCACGCCTGCGGCCGCGCGAGCCAGTCGAGCAGCAGTTCGTCGGCCTGCCAGCGGACGAGCGCCCCGCCGGGCCCGGTGGCGAGCTTCGGTGCCTGGGCGTTCGAGATCGCCTCCACATGCCGCCGGGCGAACGTGTCGAGCGGCATGATGCGGCCGTCTTCGAGCACGGGGATCTCGCGCCACGAGGCGAGCGATGCATGCAGCCCCGGGGCCGGCAGCTCCGCAGCCATGATGGCCGGTGCGACGAGGGCCACGGACAGCAAGGCTGCTGCGAAACGCTTCCACGGAACGGAAACCATCATGCACCTCCAGGCTGGCGCCGCGGGGCGAAGAAGTAGGCCCGCATGTAGAACATCGTAAAGATGCCGATCACGATCAGGCCGCTGCCAAGATACTTTACTCCGCGGCCGGGATCGTAGTTGACGGTGAGCACCGAGGCCTCGAGTCGATCGGGCCGCTCCTTCCAGCCCTTCGTGAACTGCTCGAAGAGTTCGTCGCCCGGCAGCCAGGGGCCCATGAAGCTTTCCTGGAACAGGCGGTAGGAGCGGCCCGTGTCGGGATCGGAAAAATCGACCGGGGCGTTCATCGTGATCGTGACCGGTCGCTTCACGAGCGGCGAGCCCGACTTGGCGAGAAACTCGACGACGCTGGAGAAGTGCGACGCCTGGCTCGTACCGGGGTCGAGCCGCCGCTCGAAGTTGCCGAGTTTCACATCGAAGCCGATGTCGATGGCGTCGGGCACGAGCATCACCGCGACCGACCGCGACCGTCCCTCCACCGTGCGCCGTTCCGTCGTCCGGGGCGGGCCCATGCTCGCCTGGGCCGGCTGGATCGGCAGGCCGGCGAGCCAAAACTCCTCGGCATGCCCGTCGACCGTGAGCCGCACCCGCGCCGCCCGACGCTTCGCCGACGGCGGCTTGTCTTTCGAGAACGGGAGCGGCAGCGTGGCCACCTCGAGCGTGTCGGCAGGCAGGAACCGATCGACGCGGAGTTCGAGCTTGCCCATGGGCATCGCGAAGGCCGGCACGGGGCTCGAGTCGGCGGGGAGCCGGCCGCCGAAGGCCGCGGGCTGCTGCCACACGCGATACAGCAGTTCGTGGCTGCCACCCGACCCCGCCTGCACGATGTCGATCCGGCTCTTAGCCTTGCCCTGCATCCGCTCGGCGGCGTCGGCCGTGGCCCGCTCGATCCAGAGCGTGCCCCACACGGCCGATCGCGGGGCGTGGATCGTCACCTCGGGCAGGTCGGCGAGCACCACCATCTCCTCGTCGCGCCCCTCGGCGCCGCGGCGCACCTTCATGCGGGCCGCGGCGAGCTTCGGCTCGAAGTCGGTCACCTCGACGAACAGATCAGACCCTTCGAGCGGAAACCGTTCCTTGCCGAGCACGTCGTCTATCTTCAGGCGGTGCGTCTTGCCGTCGGCCACGAGCACGAGCTGCCCCCGCTCTCCGTAGCCGAGCTGGGGATCCGGCAGGCCGGCCAGGAACGCCTCCGCTTCCGCGCGGGACCCCGTCTTCCAGAACACGATCGTTCCGCCGCCCACGCTCGCCCGGTGCCGCATCTGCGTGGCCCGCAGCGGATCGGGCTGCCAGGAGAGCTCCGCCGGCATCCACACGCCGCGCTCCCCGGCCCCCGCGAACGAATCACTGCCCACCCGCAGCTTCACGCTCGGGGCGAGGGCATCGAACGAGTCGGCGTAGAAATCGAGCACCTCGAGCCGGATGCCGTCGGCGTCGTGGACGACGCCCGTGTCGCGCGGAGCGAGCCCCCAGGGAAGCCACCAGCGCTCCCCCTGGTACTCCCGCCAGTTGAACGGCCCCGAGCGAAACTCGATCGGCTCGATCGTGACGGGGCTCCGGCCGCCGCCCGGCGTGACCTCGAGCACGAAATGGTGGGAGTCTTCGTAGGCCTTGCTCCCCTGCTCTCCCTCGAGGAGCGGAATCTGGGCGTCGACGCCCCCGCGCTGCGACATCAGGCAGCCGGCGAGAAGCACGAGCAGGCCGATGTGGGTGATCACGAACCCGGTCTGATGCCGCTTCCACGGGTAGCGGATCGCGGCGGCGCAGAAGATGCTCACCGCGAGGAGCGCGTTGAGCAGCGTGAACCACCAGGTGTTCCACACGCCGAACTTCACGGCCTCCGTGCCGTAGCCGCTTTCCACGAACGTGCCGAGGCCGAGGACGACCGCCAGGAGCGCGATCAGGACCACCGCGAAGCGAAGCGACGCCAGAAACTCGTACAGGCCGAGAATCAGCCGCACCGCGGGCGTCTGGTCGGGCGACACGAGCCGGCGGGCTGCCATCGGATTCCTTCGGGCGGCGGGAGGCGGGGCGGAAAACCGTCGAGAAAAGTATAGCGCCGCCGCCGTCCTGGCGGAGAGCGTGGCGCCGTTCCGGCCACGCGATTGGCTACCGCCAGCCGAAGGTGCTGGCCATCGCGTCGAGGAGGGGGTTGGCGAGAGTCGTGCTCTCGGGGCTGCCGATCGTGCGCACGAGGTCGTAGGCGATGAAGCCGCCAAAGAGCAGCAGGAGCGAGCAGCAGATGAGGCCCGCGAGTTGCAGGCCGCTGAAGCCCATCTCGGGGCTGTAGTCGCCCGGCATCGCCATCGCCTCGGAGGCGATGCTGCTCGGCAGCCCCACGCTCTCGTCGCCGAAGGCGGAGCCCTCGCCCGCCATCGCCTGGCCGAAGAAGCTCGACTCACCCGACTCCGACTCCGCGATCACGACCGACGCGCTCTCGTCGTCGCCGCCCCCGCCGCCGAGCTCGAAGTCGTCGCCACCGAGCACCGTGCCCTCGTCGGCGGTCGCGGCGCCGTCGCCGCCCAGGTCGATCCCCGACATCTCGATGTTGCCATCCTCGAGCGACAGTCCGCTGTCGAGCGCACCCGAAAGGGCCAGCCCGGCGCCCGTTGCTTCCGGCGATCCGGCCAGGCCGGTGTCGGAGCCGATGGCGAGCGCGCCGCTTGCCGCGCCGGGCTCCATGTCGCCGAGGTCGATGGCGAGCGTTTCGTCGATCTCGCCGGGCCCGCCGGTGACGGCGCTCTTCCCGCCGAGCGACGGCGACGACGTGCCGATCGAAGAAGCCCCGAGAACCGACTCGAGGGCCAGGTCGTCGTTGCCTGCGGTGCCATCGTCGAAAACGATGTCGGCAGCCGATGCCCCGGACGCCGAAGGGAGCGAGAGGCCCGACGCGTCGCCCGCGGCTACGCTGCCCCCTGCCCCGCCGCGCACGATGGTGTTCGAGGCCGCAGCCGCATCGCCGCCGTCCGCGAACAGCGATTCGCCCGCATCGATCGCGTCGCCGAGCACGATCTCGTCCGCGTCGAGCCCGCTCAGGCTGCCGGCTGCGGGAGCCTGTGCCGCGGGCCCGAGGTCGATGTCCAGTTCATCGGTCGAGGGGATCTCGTCGGCCAGATCCCGCACGAGCCGTTCGACGTCGTCGACCTTGAACTTGATGGTCGCGCCATCCCGCATGGGGAACAGCTTCTTGCGGTCGACGAACCGCTGCACCTCGTCGGTGGTCACACCGAGGTGGCGCGCGGCTTCTTCGAGGCTGAGGAATTTTCCGGCCATGGCATCTCCCTGCTGCATTCTTTCGACGCAGCCATGCAGGAGATTCTACGCCGGGGCCGGGGAGAGCGTGCGAACCGCACCGTCCGCAGGGGCGTTCACCGCGGATTTTGCCCAACCGGACCGGTCTCCGCCCCCACTTCGAGCATCCGGCGCAGGGCCGCCGGCTTGGGTTCCTGGGCATTGAAGTCGCCGACCATCAGATCCCATGTGATGTTCCGGGTGCTCTTGAGCACGAGGCTCCCGGTGGGGCCGTCGACATGGTAGATGGCCGCATTTCGCAGGTTTGGATCGACGACGAGGAGAAGTTGTTGCCGGTCGTCGAGGGGCATGGCCTGGATCCAGAGCTGCCCGGCCACGCCGGGCGGCGGGACGGCTGTGGGCGGTCTTTGGGCGAGGACCCACTGCCCGCCCATCAGGAGCGCACACCCGGCTGCAGCTGCGGCCAAGGCTCGGGGATAGGCGGCGGTGATTCGCACCATGGCGGGACGATAGGCAGCCCCGGCTATCGGTGGCAATCCGGGAATGTGCGATCCGGGGCCGCAGGCCAGCCTGCACGGCGCCGCCTCGCTTGCCCAGATTGCCGGCGCGGCTTCCGCATTTCTGCCATTCATCCCTGCCGGATGTTTGGATTCAATCGGTCGCGCAAGGCCTGCCGATCAACAGGAGACGGGCGGCATGGCGGCATCGGGCCGCCTCCCCGAAGCCGTGCCGCAGAGCGCCTTGGAGGAACCGCAGCGTGTCGCAGATCAACGTCCTTTCGGCCCTGCTCCTGCGATCGCCACTCATGTGGGGCGGCGCCCTGGCCTTCTGCTTCTTCGCGCTCATCCACGGTGGCGCCATCACCGACGCCAACGTGATCCGCTACCTGGCCGGCCACTGGGTCCAGTACGTGGAAACGGCGATGTTCTGCGTCGGGCTCGCGGCGCTGGTCCTCAAGTGGCTCGACATCCAGCATCAGCGGCGGCGGGTGCACGACGACCTGCTCGCGCCGATTCCCGAGGGCGGGCAGCCGGCGGCCGACGCCGCCGGCCTGGCCGAGGCGCTCGCCGAGGCCCGGGGCGAGGAGGCCGCTCCGGGCCGTCCCGTGCCCTACCTCGAGCGGCGGCTCGGCGAGGCGCTCGATCTCGTCGTGCGGACAGGCTCCGCCGACACTCTCGAGGACCATCTCAAGTATCTCTCCGATCTCGACGCCTCGCGGGCGGCGCAGAGCTACGGGCTCGTGCGGTTCGTGATCTGGGCCGTGCCGATCATGGGCTTCCTGGGCACGGTCATCGGCATCACCGAGGCGATCGCGGAGCTCTCCCCCACGCAGCTCGAGAACATCTCGGGCGTCGTGGCCGGCCTGGGCGTCGCCTTCGACACGACGGCGACGGCGCTCGCGCTCTCGATGATCCTGATGTTCCTGCAGTTCCTCATCGACCGCCGCGAGCAGGCGCTGCTCGGCGATGTCGACGCGGCCGCCTGGGCGGCCCTCGCCGGACGGTTCCAGCCCTCCGGGGATGCCGACGGGTCGGCGCTCGCCGTCGCCCGACTCGGCGAGGTGGTGGGCCGGAGTTCGGCGCAGCTGATCGCGGCGCAGGAGCAATCGTGGCGGGCGCTCGAACAGACGGCGGCCGGCAGCATCCAGCAGGTGTTCGAGGAGACGGCAGGGAAACTCAAGGCATCGCTGTCGGATTCGCTCGACGAGACGCTCGCCAAGTGGAGCGACTCGCTCGTGCAGGCTCAGTCGCACCTGGCCTCGATGCGCGAGGATCGCTGGGCGAAGGCGGCCGACGCGTTGACTGCGGCGATGCGCTCGTTCGAGCGTCACCAGCAGGCGCTCGCCGGGCAGGCCGAGCTGCTCGCCCGCGTGGTCGACGCGACGCACGACGTCGCGGCGCTCGAGCGGGCCCTCGAGTCGAACCTTTCGGCGCTCGCCGACAGCGGCCGCTTCCAGGAGACGCTTGCCACGCTCTCCGCCTCCGTGCAGCTCCTCGCGGCCCGGGCGCAGGACGCCGCCGCGGAGCCGCGGCGGGTCGACCTGCAGGGCGTGCACCGCGTCGGAAAGGCCGCATGAGCCGAAGGCGCCCCGTCGACGGGCCGACCATCTCGCTGTTTCCGTTCCTCGCCGTGCTCCTGTGCACGATGGGGGCGTTGCTCGTGCTGCTCGTGCTCTTCAGTCGCTCGGCGAAGGAGGGCGCCGCCACGGAATCGGGCGCCGACATCGCCGACCTCGAGCTCGTGAAGGAGAGCCTGGGATGGCGGCTGGAGCAACTGTCCGGCGTACGCGAGCGCACGGCGGCCGACCTGGCGGCCGCACGGCTGCAACTCGCGGGCGTGGAGGAGCACACCCGCGAGCTGACCGACGAACTCGAGAAGCTCGAGTGCACGCTCGCCCAGGCCGCCGCCGGCGGGCCACGACCGTCCGACGCCGACCTGGCGGCCCTCGACGAGAAGCTGAAGAGTGCCCGCGAGTCGCTCGACAAGGCCCGCGCCGAAAAGAAGTCGAAGCCGCCGGCGTACGCCGTCGTTCCCTACGTGGGCGTGAACGGCACGCACCGCCGGCCGTTGTACATCGAGTGCAGCCTCGACGGCGTGTTCCTGCAGCCGGAGGGGGTGCGGCTCTCGCCGGGGGATTTCGAGGGTCCTCCCGGGCCGGGCAATCCCCTGGCCTGCGCCTTGCGGGCCGCCCGCGAGCACATCGCCCGCAGTCCTGCGGCTTCGGCCGATCCTGCCGCGCAGCCCTATCCACTGCTCCTCGTGCGGCCCTCCGGAGTGATGGCCTACTACGCGGCCCGCGAGGCGATCCAGTCGTGGGGCAGTGACTTCGGGTATCAGTTGATCGACGAGGACTGGGAGCTTGCATTCCCGCCGCGCGATCCGGCGCTTGCCGAGGTGGAAAAACGGGCGATCGAAGAGGCGCGGCAGCGGCTGGCGTGGCTGGCGGAGGTGCGGCCGGTGAAGGTGGCACGGCCGCCGCAGCAGTATCGCGCGGCGACCACCCGCGGCGGCGTCGTGGCCGAGGGCGGCCCGAGCGTGCTCGGCGACCAGTCGCGGTTCGAGTGGAAGAATCAGCAGGCGGCGCGCGGGACAAGCGGAGGCACCCTGGCCGGCGGCGATGCGCTCGGCACGGGTGGCGGATCCGGAAGTGGAAATGGCGCCGGTGGCGGCATCGGCTCCGGGTATGGAGGCGGCGACGGTTCCGGCAGCGGTCAGGCCGTCGGCCCTGGGCGGCCGCTCGCCGCCGGGACGCACGCGACCGACGCCGACGGCGAGCAGGCGTTCGGCGCCGGAGGCACGGGCGGCGGCGACGTGATCCTCGGCAACCATGCGGGCGGCGGGAGTGCAGGCCGCGGTCCGGGAGCCGGTGGTCCCGCCGGCGGCGGGGCGACGGGCGCGGAGCCGGGCCAGCCGGGAGGCAACGCCGGAGACGGTCGTGCGGCCGCGGGCGGCACGGGCGATCGCTACGCGAAAGGATCGAAGTATGGCGGTGGGAGCGGCTCCGATGGCGGCGAAGAATCCGGGGCGTCGGGCGGCGGTGGCGGCTCGGTGTCGATGAGCGTGCCGGGCGCGGCCGGGGCCGGGAACAGCACCGCGGCTGGCACGGCCCCGGGCGGCACGGCGGCAGCCGGCGGCTCGCCTGCCGCAGCCGCGTCGAACGGCCAGGCGTCGACGGCGGCCGGTGGCCCGGCGATGCCCGGCCTCATGCAGCAGGGCGCGCGTGGCGGCCAGGCAGGCGCCGGTCAGCCGGGCCAGGCCGGTGCGAGCTCCGCCTCGGCGTCGATCGCGATCGCGCAGGCCCGCGGCAAGAACTGGGCGAGCCTCGCCACGCAGGATCGCCCCATCCCCCTCACGCGCCCGATCCAGGTGGAGTGTGCGCTCAACGAGTTTCGCCTTCTCGACGACCGCGGCCGGGCCGTGCGCGCCCGGATTCCCGTGGATGGCGACACGGCCGCAGCAATCGATCCGCTCGTGAAGGCGATCCACGCCCGCGTCGCCGAATGGGGCCTCGCCGGCGATCGCATGTATTGGAAGCCGCTGCTCGTGCTCTCCGCGACGCCCGACGGCCGGTCGCGGCGCGACGACCTCGAGCGGCTGCTCGCCGACAGCGGCCTCGACACGCGCCACAACGGCCACGAGGACGAGATTCGCAACCTGCCCCCGGTGCAGCGCACGAGTTATCTCCACGAGGAACGCTGATCCCCCGCCCCGCTGCGAGGAGCCTTCGCCATGCCCCGCCCCAAGCTCGAAGACGTGAGTGCCGCCGGACAGGACTCGTTCCTCGACGTCGTGACCAACATCGACGGCATCCTCATCATCCTGGTGATGGTGGTGGGCGGTCGCGTGCAACAGATCGTGCTCTCGGCAGCGCCACAGGCCCGCGCGAAGGCGGCCGAGCTCGAGCGGGAGATCGAGGAGCGCGACCAGGCGGTGGCCCTCGTGGAGAGCGAGATCGCCGAGCTGGCCGAGCAGGCCCGCACGGTCGCCACCGCCGCCGCGTATGCAGGAGAGTCGCGGGTGGCGCTCGCCACCGCCGTGGCCGCGGCCAAGGTCGAGTTCGCCAAGCGCAAGGACTCGGCCGACAAGGAGCGGATCGCAGCCGCGGAGGCGGCAGCCCGGCGCAAGGAGCTCGAGGCCGAAATCGAGCGCTGCACGCTCGAGGCCGAGGGCATCGCCCACGCTCCGGTGACGGCGAAGGAGGTGCTCGCCTACCCGACGCCGATCGCCCGCACCGTGACGGGCGAGGAGCTCCACTTCCAGATCGACCAGGGGCGCATCGCCTACATCCCGCTCGTCGAACTGTTCGAACTCGCAAAGACGCAGACTCGCCGCCACTCCGGGTCGCTCACCACGATGGCCCAGCGGATCGAGACGGTCGGCCCGGTCCAGGACTTCTCGCTCGACTACGTGATCGACGTGAAGATCGACCAGGCCCGCGGGCAGGTGCTCGTGCGGTCGCGCGAATGGGTCGTGCGGCCCGCGGGCCCCGGCCTCGGCGAGACGCTCGACGAGGCGCTCCGCCCGCAGTCGCGGTTCCGCCGGGTGCTCGGCGACATCCGGCCCGAAACGACCGTCACCCTGTGGTGCTACCCCGACAGCTTCGAGCAGTTCCGCGCCCTCCGCGAGGAGCTCCACCGGCTCGGCATCCCCACGGCCGGCCGCCCGATGCCGGAAGGCGCCCCGATCGGCGGCTCGACGGAAGGCAGCAAGAGCGTGGTGCAGTAGATCGCGCCACGGGCGTCGTCACAGCCAAGGTGTGCCTCGCCCGCCGGGATCGCATCGTGCGAGCGTGCTTCAGCCTGTCATACCCTGTTTAGCGCGCGCCGGCTTCGGGCTCCCCGTATCCCCTCGCCGGACGTTCGCCTCCGCCCTCCAGGCTCCGGCTCACTCGGATTTGCCTGCGCTGCGCCATCCATGGCTTCGCTGGTCAAATACGCCGTCTCCGGGACACGGGGAGCCCGAATCCTCCCTCAACTGGAAAGGGGAGGCGGCAGAGACGGTCGGTGCAATGCGGAGGAGCCGACGGGTAGATACGCGGCTTACTCCAAGCGCACCATCACAGTTGAGAATGGACTAGCGATCACCCTCGGCGACGGAGCATTGTGCCGCCGGCTCGGACGCCGGATTGTGCGAGTTGGGTCAGGCGGTGACAGGCTGAAGCCTGTCTTACGAAGACGTGGCGGTGCGGATGCCGGCGGCGGCGGCGGCGAGGCGGTCGATCTCGTCGGGCGTGATGCACAGCGGCGGCATAAGCACGACCGTGTCGCCGAGCTGGCGGAGGAGCGCGCCGTGTGGCCGGGCGGCGAGGCAGGCGCGGGTGCCGCGCTGCTCCTCCCAGGGGTAGGGCCGGCGCGACGCCTTGTCGGCCACGAGGTCGAGACCGGCCACGAGCCCGCACTGCCGCACGTCGCCCACGTGGTCGAGCCGGGCGAGGTCGGCGACGCGGTCGCGGAGCCGGGCGATCTTCGGCGGCAGCGATTCGAGCACCCGTTCGTCGCGAAACACGTCGAGCGAGGCGAGGGCCACCGCGGCGGCGAGCGGGTTGCCGCCGTAGGTGTGGCCGTGGAAGAACGTGCGCCGGTCGGCGTGGGTGCCGAGAAAAGCGTTGAAAACCCGCTCGGTCGTGAGGGTGGCCGCCATCGGCAGGTAGCCCGCCGTGAGCCCCTTCGCGAGGCAGAGGACGTCGGGCACGACTCTTTCCTGCTCGCAGGCGAACATCGTGCCGGTGCGGCCGAAGCCCACGGCCACCTCGTCGAGGATGAGGAGCACGTCGTGCTTTGACGTGAGCTCGCGCACGCCCCGGAGAAAGCCCGACGGGTGCACGAGGATCCCGCCGGCCGCCTGCATGAGCGGCTCCATCACGAGCGCGGCGATCGTGCCGGCGTGGTCGACCAGGATCTGTTCGAGCCCGGCCAGGGCCTCGCCGAGCGACGGGGCCGGGCGGCCGGTGTGGGGGCATGGGCCGCCCGGCGACGGGATGCGAATCGCCTCGAACGTGAGTGGCCCGAACATCGCCGTGAACCGGTCGACCCCGCCGACGCCGATCGCGCCGAGCGTGTCGCCGTGGTAGGCCTCGCCGATCGCCACGAACTGCGTGCGAGCCGGCTGCGGCGGATCGGCCTGCCGCCAGTATTGAAACGCCATCTTCAGCGCCGCCTCGATCGCGCTCGAGCCGTCGCCCGTGAAAAACACCTTCTCGAGGCCCGGCGGTGCGATCTCAACGAGGCGGCGGGCGAGTTCCACGGTGGTTGGATTCGAGAGCCCGAGGTTCGTGGTGTGGGCGACCTCGTCGAGCTGGGCGCGGAGGGCGGCGTCGAGCCGCGGATGCCGGTGGCCGTGGACGTTGCACCACATGCTCGCCGAACCGTCGAGGTAGGCGTTGCCGGCCGTGTCGACGAGCGTGGCTCCCTGCCCCGACGCGATCAGGAGTGGCTCGTACTCCTGCATCTGGGTGAACGCGTGCCAGACGTGCTCGCGGTCCCAGCGGAGAAGCTCTTCGAGCGTGGGGACGTGGCGGTCGTTCCCCGGTGCCACGCGGGAAGGCTGACCGCGAGAGGGTCTCTTCGCGTCTTCGGTTTTCATGCTCGGCATCGGCGCATCATACCCCGTCCGAACGTCAGCGGACGGACGCGGGCGTGCCCACGGCCGCGGCCAGGCGCACGTCGGCCCGCCCCTCGACGACGGCCGCCTCGATGAAGCCCTGCGAGCCGACGAGAGCCACGGCCGTGCCGGGGTCGGCGTCGCCGTAGGTGCGCACGAGCGTCGTGACGGCGTGGCCGCCCACGTGGATCGCGCCCGCGGCGGCGACGCGAGGCCAGAGGGATGCGGACAGGTTCGTCACGAGGTTGCCGAACGCGTCGACGTGGATCACTTCGCCATCGATGCCCGCGGCCGTCTCGCGCGGCTCCGGCCACGGCAGCTGCACGAGGCTCGCGAGCGCGGGCCCGAGTGACTCGGATGGCGCGCCGTCGAGGAGGCGGACGGCGGCGGGGGCGAGCACGTCGCGGCCGTGGAACGTGGCGGCGGCTCCGGGCGGCACGGCAAGCGAGCGGGCTGACACGAGCGGGGTGCGGGCGAGGGCCCAGGAGAGCAGGCCGTTGTCGGGCGCGAGAAACTCCTGGTCGCCGATTCGGGCCCATACAAGCGGGCGCCGGGTGCCCACGCCGGGATCGACGACGGCGAGATGAAGCGTGCCGGCGGGGAAGGCGAGGCAGGCCTGGCCCACGAGCCAGGCCGCGGAGCGGATGTCGTGGGCTGGGAGATCGTGCGCGATGTCGATGAGCAGTGGCGCAGCGGCGGCGCGGAGCAGCGCGGCCTTCAGTTGCGCGACGTAGACGCTGCCGGTGCCGAAGTCGGTGGTGAGCGTGACGATGCGGGGCATATGCACGGACAGCCTACCGTGGAAGGGCGGTCAGATTCCGCAGAGTGCCACTCTGCGGCTACACGGTGAATGCCGACTGCTTTGTAGGTGCAGATTGTTCAATCTGCACCCGCACCGGGCAGCCGGAGGAGCCCCGGGAGGTCGTCGAGGCCGATCGTTTCGACGGCCGGCCCTGCCGGCTCGCGGAGCGACTGCGTCGTGGGCGTGCGGCAGACGACCGCCATGGAGGCTACTGTCTCCGCACCGATTTCCTCGCGAATCCGCAGGAGCCGGCGGATGTCGCCGGCCGCGGGAAACTCGCTCCAGGCGGCGTCGAGGACCACGAGTCCGCGCGGCGTCGGCACCAAGAAATCGGCCTCCTTCACACGGTCGCGCCAGAACACGGGCTCCACGGGCGGAGCCACCGCGGCCGCGAGCCGGCGCACCTCACCGTAGACGTGGGTTTCCCAGAGGGCCGCAGCCTGGGGCGATGCAGCCAGTTCGTCGGCCGAGCGGATGCCGAGCAGGTGGGCGCACAGGCCGGTGTCGAGGAAGTAGAGCTTCGGCGCCTTCACGAGCGGCCGGCCCTGGGGCGGTCGCCAGGGTCGCACGAGCGCCACGATGCCCGCCTCGACGAGCGTGTCGAGCCAGATCGCCGCCGTCGAGCCGACGATGCCGAGCTCTCGGGCGAGTTCCGCCTTGTTGAGCAGCCGGCCGGACCGTTGCGCGGCGGCCCGCAAAAACTGCTCGAAGGCATGGACGCTGTCCACCCGCAACTGCTCCGGGAGCTCGCGGGCGAGATGGTCGGCCACGAGCGTTCGCATGAATTCACCGACGTCGCAGCTCGGGTCGGCGCGGAGCGCGGGATATCCGCCGCGCAGCAGCCGCTCGGCAGGCGGCATCGTCGGGCAGGCCGCGGTGGCTTCGGCGTGCGAGGGGCCGTCGATGCGGATCAGGCACGCGTCGTCGCCAAACGCTTCGCAGGCTGCCGCCTCGAGGACCGGTGATTACGAGTGCGGCTGGGTGTACGAGTGTCTTGTTTGAAAGAGAATGAACATTGCGTTCGATCAAAACGATGTTTTTCATCGTTGTAATCGAATGATTTGCTTGGCAGTAGATAGCCTGCCTGGGTTACACAGGCCCCGTCGCTTCCGCTCCGGGCTTTTCTTGGCGAGGCGCGTCGATTCCTGGAGAGGCCGCGGTTAGGCGCTCGGCCCCATCGCCTTGATCAGGTCGAGGCACATCTGCCGGACCTTGCCCGGGTTCACGTTCGGGTTCTTCTTCTTCGCCTGGCCGATCAGGCCCGCGGCCGCCTGCTCCTTGCCCCCTTGCACGTCGGCCACGATCTTGGGGTTGGCCGCGAGCAACTCCTGGCACAGTGCGACAAGTTCGTCGTCCCCCACCGCGGCGATTCCCAGCGACGCCACCACGTCGGCCACGCTCCGGCCGCTGGCAAGCACCTCGGCGAAGATCTCGCGGCCACGGCTGGTGTCGAAGTCGCCCTTTTGGACGCGGCCGATCAGGTCGGCGAGGGCGTCGGGCCGGATCGGGAAAGCGTTGATCGATTCACCGCGCTCGTTGAGCGTTCTCAGCACGTCCTGCTGCAGCCAGTTGCTCGCCACCTTGCCTTCGCCGACCCGCGTGGCCACGTCCTCGAAGTAGGCCACGAGCTCCCGCCCCTGGTTCACGAGCACGTCGGCGTCGTAGGCGGAGATCTTCCATGTGTCGGCCAGCGTCTTCCGGAGCACGGTGGGCGGCTCGCCCATGGTGGCCCGCACGGCCGCCAACTGCGCTTCGGCGACCGTCACGGGCACGAGATCGGGATCGGGAAAGTAGCGGTAGTCGCTCGACTCCTCCTTATGCCGCTGGGCCCGCGTGACGCCGGCGGGATCGTCCCAGCCGCGGGTCTGCTTCGGAATCTTCCCCAGTTCGGCCTTCGTCGCCTGCCACTCGTCGAACTGTCTCGCCGCCTCGTAGGTGAGGGCCCGTTCGACCGAGCGGAACGAGTTCATGTTTTTGATTTCGACGATCGGCGTCTTGGCCACGCGGCCGTCGGGGCACGGGATGTGAAGGTTCACGTTGGCGTCCACCCGCAGGCTCCCCTCCTGCATGTTGCAGTCGCTCACGCCGAGATACACGAGCAGCAGCTTCAATTCGTTGAGCCAGGCCCGAGCCTCCTGTGGCGAGCGGAGGTCGGGCTGCGTCACGATCTCGCACAGCGGCGTGCCGGCCCGATTGAGATCGATGCGGCTGTCGGCCGTGCCCGCCGCCTCGTCATGCATGCTCTTGCCCGCGTCTTCCTCGAGGTGGACGCGAATGATCCCCACCTTCCGCGAAAACGCCCCCTTCGGATCGACCACCTCGAGCCAGCCGTCGCTCGAGAAAGGCAGGTCGAACTGGCTGATCTGATAGCCCTTGGGGAGGTCGGGGTAGAAGTAGTTCTTGCGGTCCCACTTCGTGAACGGGGCGATCCGGCATTCGAGCGCGAGCGCGGCCTTGAGCGCGAGCTGGAAGGCCTCGCGGTTCATCACCGGAAGCGACCCCGGCAGCCCGAGGCACACCGGGCAGACCTGCGTGTTGGGCGGAGCGCCGAACTTCGTCGAGCAGCCGCAGAAGAGTTTGGTTTTTGTCTGGAGTTGCACGTGCACCTCCAGGCCGATCACGGTGGTGTAGGGCTCGCTCGTGGTCATGCAAACTGCTTGGGGCGGCGGGTGTGCCAGTCGGTGAGCCGCTGGAAGCGGTCGGCGGCCCGGAGGAGGAGCGGCTCGGCCAGCGCCGGCCCCTGGAGCTGAAAGCCGATCGGCAGGCCGCCCTTGGTGAATCCGCAGGGAAACGAGATGCCGCCCACGCCGGCGAGGTTCGTGGCCACGGTGTAGAGGTCGACGAGATACATCGCCAGTGGGTCGCCCGTCTTCTCGCCGAGTTTGAACGCGGGCGTGGCCGACACGGGGCCGCCGATGAGATCCACCTTCGCGAACGCGTCGAGGTAGTCCTGGCGGATCAGTCGCCGGACCTTCAGTGCCTTCGCGTAGTAGGCGTCGTAGTAGCCCGCCGAGAGGGCGTACGTCCCGAGCATGATCCGCCGCTTCACCTCGGGGCCAAACCCCTCGCCCCGGCTGCGGCAATACATCTCGACGAGCGGAGAGTCGAACCCGCCCCGGAGTTTCTGACACCTGTGTCCATAGTGGGCACCGTCGTATCGCGCCAGGTTGCTCGACGCCTCGCACGGCGCGATCAGGTAGTACGTGGGCACGCCGTATTTCGCATGCGGCAGCTCGACGTCGTGCACCGTCGCCCCGGCCGCCTTGAACACGGCGAAGGCCTCGTCGACCCCCTTCCGCACCTCGGGGTCGAGTCCCGCGGCGTAGTGATCGGGCACGCGGCCGATCCGCAGGCCCGTGAGCGGCTGCTCGAGGAGGTCGCCATATCGCGGCACCTCGGCGGCGAGCGACGTCGAGTCGCCCGGGTCGTGGCCGGCGATCGCCTCGAGCACGAGGGCGCAGTCGGCTGCCGAGCGGGCCATCGGCCCGACCTGGTCGAGGCTCGACGCAAAGGCCACGAGCCCGCGCCGGCTGACGCGGCCGTAGGTCGGCTTGAGGCCCGTGATGCCGCACAAGCCGGCCGGCTGGCGGATCGAGCCGCCGGTGTCGGAGCCGATCGCGGCGGGGGCCATGTCGGCGGCGACGCACGCGGCCGAGCCGCCGCTCGATCCGCCCGGCGCGCGGGCGAGATCCCAGGGATTCTTCACCGGGCCAAATGCCGAGTTTTCGTTCGAGCCGCCCATCGCGAACTCGTCCATGTTCGTCTTGCCCACGATCACGGCGTCGGCGGCCCGGAGCCGGGCCACCGTGTCGGCGTCGTAGGGCGGGCGAAACCCGGCGAGCATCTTCGACGCGCAGGTCGTGGGCTGGTCGGCCGTGCAGAGGGCGTCCTTCACGGCCACCGGCAGGCCGGCCAGCGGGCCGAGCGGTTTTCCAGCCTTGCGCTTCTCGTCGATCCGCGCCGCCGTGGCGAGCGCGCCCTCCCGATCGACGTGCAGGAAGGCGTTGACCGAGCCGTCGAACTTCGCGATCCGGTCGAGAAATGCCTCGGTGCAGTGCGTGGCCGAGAGATCGCCCTGTCGGATGGCGGCCACGATCTCGACGGCGGAGAGTTCGGCGGGCTGCATGGACGGGATGGCGTCAGGCCGCTCCCGATTCGCCGAGGACGGCGGGCACGAGGAAGCACTCGCCGTCGTGGCGGGGGGCCGACTGGAGCGCCTCGGCGGTGGCAAGCGACGGCTTCGGGACGTCGTCGCGGAACACGTTCTGCGTGTCGAGCGGGTGGGCGAGCGGCGCCACCTCGGCCGTGTCGAGCTCCTCGAGCAGCGACACGAAGCCCACGATCGCCGACAGTTCGCTCGTCATCCGGTCGAGTTCGGCGTCGTCGAGGGCCAGCCGGGCGAGCATGGCCACCTTCGCGACATCCTGCCGGGCGAGCGTCATGGCGGGTCTCGAGCCTCCTCGCTGGAGCCGCCTTACGGCCGGGCGCGGGGACCCGATGGCACCGCCTCGACCGCGGCCGTCTTCGACTTCTCGACCTTCGGCAGCCGGAACGGTGCCTGCTTCACGAGCTTCGTGACCTTGCCCCCCTTGATGCACTGCGTGCACACGAGGGCCGTGGTGCTCGTGCCGCGGCCGGTCGTTATCCGCAGTCGCTGCAGGTTGGGCTTGAACTTGCGGCGCGAGATGCCGGTGACCTTGGTGCCGACGCCGCCGAGATACTTGGCCTTGCCGCGCAGGGTGACGGTGTTGCCCATCGAAAAACCCTTGCCGCAGACCTGACAGGAACGTGCCACTGGTTTGATGCTCGAAAGTGCGTGAAATGAACGGGTTTGGAACTCGAAAGAATACCGAAAGCCCTCGAAATCACAAGAGCCCAAGCACGGCGTCGTGGACGAGGCTGTTCGTGGCCAGGCCGTCGCCGGAGTCGATGCGCGGGCGGCCCTGCCAGTCGGTGAACCGTCCGCCCGCCTCGGTGATCACGGTCTCCACGGCGGCGGCGTCCCAGGCGTTCAGCAGCGGATCGATCATCAGGTCGGCCCGGCCGGTGGCGACGAGCAGGTAGCCGTAGCCGTCGCCCCACGTCCGCATGATGCCGCCGGCCTGCTCCAGGCGGCGCCGGGCCGCCTCGCCCGCGGGTGCGTCGGTGCGCCGCCCGAATGAAGTAAAATCGGTCGTGCAGCACAGGCCCTCGCCGAGCGTCGGTCGCATCGACACGCGGGCCCGGCTCGGCTCGCCGCCCCGCCGCACGTGCCAGGCCCCGCCGCCCGCCTTCGCGTAGACCAGTTCGTCGAGCGCTGGGATCGCGATCACGCCCACCACGCCGCAGCCCCCGCGCCGGCAGCCGACGAGCGTGGCCCAGAGCGGCACGCCGCGGATGAACGACTTCGTGCCATCGATCGGATCGACGATCCATTCGTAGCCGCTCGTGCCGGCCACGCTGCCCGTCTCCTCCCCGAGAAACGCGTCGTGCGGGAAGGCGCCCAGCAGCGCGTCGCGGAGGATCGTCTCGGCGGCGATGTCGGCCTCGGTCACAGGCGAGCGGTCGGCCTTCGTCCGCACGGCGAGCGTGGGGTCGTCGAACCGGCGGAGCGTTTCGGCGGCTGCACGGCGCACCGCGGCGAGGGCGGCGTCGAGCCGGGTGGCCGTATCGGCGGGGAGGTCAGTCGGCATCGGGCGTGACCGGTGTGGTGATGAACGAGAGCAGGATCAGCAGGCCAGCACCGATCACGAGCCACGTGTCGGCAAGGTTGAAGATCGGCCAGTCGATGATTCCCTCGAGCGCGAAGTGAATCCAGTCGCGCACGGCGAACACGGGCTCGCCCACGCGGCCGAGCGGCGCATGCCATTCGAGGCCGGGCAGCCCCAGGCGGTCGTAGAGATTGCCGAGGATTCCGCCAGTGATCAGGCCGAGCGCCGCGAGCAACCAGGGCTCGCCGCGGACCGTCGGCCGCGACACCGTCACGAGGATGCCGACGATCGCCAGGCACGAAACCGTGGCGAACACCGCCCCCATTCCCTGGCCCATGCCGAACAGGGCCCCTTCGTTGAGGTTTGTCTCGAGCGTGAGCACGCGCGGAACGATTACGATCGGCGGCTTCTCGCCCGGCATCCCGAGGCGGTCGAAGAGCGCCGCTTTCGTGACCAGGTCGACGGCCGTCGCGACGGCTGCGATGACCCCGAAGAGCAGCCAGCCGCGGGAGGGAGGCCACATGGTGGGGCGGGTGATCACCGTGGTTGGCGGGGGCGGCCGGAAGGCTGTTCGAGTTTTTCGGCGCAGCGGATGCAGTGGGCCGCGAAGGGGATCGCCTCAAGCCGCTTCTTGGCGATCACGCTGCCGCATTCCTCGCACGTGCCGTAGGTCTTCGAGCGAATCCGCTCCAAGGCCTGCTCGACCATTTCGAGCGTCCCCTCCTCGCTCGCCATCAGGCTGAGCGTGAATTCCTGCTCATAGGCATCGGTGCCCAGGTCCGCCATGTGGATCGGCATGCTCGAAATGTCGCCGCTCGCCTCCGCCCGCGTCTTGCCAAGGGCTGCATCCGCCATCGTCGACACATCGCCCCTCAGCCGCGCCCGCATCGCTTCGAGCGCCGCCTTGAAGGGCTTCATTTCCGCCGCTTTCATGCTGTGCATCCGTCTCGAGTTGTCGTCCGCGGTGGGGCCTATCCAGCGTCCCCAAACCGCTTCCAGAAGAGCCCCTCAGCATAGCGTAGGGCCGGCACCTGTCAATCTGGCAGGGCGG
>JBJSZP010000223.1:0-2688 GCA_046090365.1 Planctomycetia bacterium | reverse complement strand
TCCGATGATCTCGACGGCCATGGCGGAGGTGAAGGGCGGGTCGCTCGCCCGCACCGGGTGCGACTACATCGTGTCGAGCGATCCTTCATGCCAGTTGCAACTCGACGGCTGGCTCTCGCGCTCCACGCCCGCCGGCAGCCCGCGGCCGCGCACGATCCACCTCGCCGAGGTGCTGGCGAGGGTCGGGGCGTGACCCCTGGATCGGAATCGAAACCTGTAGCCGCAGATTGGTAATCTGCGGAAAGCGGGGTGCAGATTGAACAATCTGCACCTACGGGGACGCGGGCGGGATCCCGGGCGACGGCTCGCGGTCTGCCTTGAGCCGTTTGGTCACATGGAGTGTGACGGGTCGCTCCGCCACGAGGCCGGCCTTGTCGGTGACGATCACGGTGAACGTGTACACCTTGCGCAGTTCCCGATCGGGCGGGCTCTTGAGCGTGACGGCTCCGGTGGCCGGATCGACGAGCACGAGCGCGGCCTCGTCGCCCTGATCGGGCTTGACCGAGTAGACGAGCACGTCACCTTGATCGGCATCGGTGGCGGTGGCCTGGTAGACGACCGTGTCCTCCGGCGACCCGTCGGTCACGTAGGCCGTGTCACCGCTCGTGAGCACGGGCGCCTGGAGCACCGTGAGCGGCATCCAATGGCCCAGGCGGTAGTGCTCGAGGAGGCCGACGTCGCGACGTCCGTTGCCGTTGGCGTCGGCAGCGGCCAGTTCGGGTGTGAATGTGTTGTTCGAGTCGGTATCGAGGAACGCCTCGCCGTCGTCCCGAACCAGATTCCCGTTCGCATCGACGAATGGCTCGCTCCAGGCGGGGCGGGTCACCGGCTGGCCGGCCGCAGCGGGCGTTCCCGGCTCGCCGCGCAGAATGACTTCCCGCGTTTTCGGATCGACACCGAGGCAGCGGGAAAACACGTCGAGCACGCGCGATCCCATGTCGAACGACAGTCTGCTCCCATCGATGCGCCACGTGGGCGGCAGCGGGGCGATGGAGAGCGCGAGGAGCACACCGCCGGCTGCGACGAGGCCGGCCAGCCCGCCGACGATCGGGCCGCCCACCTGATCGATCCGCGGCGGCAGGCGAACCGCGTCGGGCGGTACGGCTGCTCCCACAGCCAGGCGGATGCCGACGGCCGCAGCGACCAAAACACCGAGAAACGCTCCTGGCAGCGCGTAGTGCCGCGGGACGTCGGCGAGCTCGAGCCAGGCGCCGACCGGCCCCACGAGCCCGAGCGCCACGATGCTCGCGGCCAACGCGTGCAGGCCCGCGAGCGTCGCCAGAAACAGGCCTTGGCGGTAGCCGTAGAACGCGAGTGCCGCCACGAGCCCCAGCACGAGCGGCGCGCCCAGGGGCTGCAGAGGCGAGGCGGCCAGGGGTAGCCACTGGCCGTATGACAGGATTGGACTCATCGTCGTTTACGTCGTGGTATGCCCTAGGCCTTGGTGACGCGAACCACTTCGTTCACGCTCGTGATCCCGGCGATCACCTTCTGGAGGCCCGCCTCCTGGAGGCTTCGCATGCCCCCCTTGCGGGCCGCCGTGCGGATCGCCTGGATCGAGGGCCGGCCCACGAGCAGGTCACGGATGCTCTTGTCGACGACCATCAGTTCATGCACGCCCGTCCGCCCGCGATAGCCGGTGCCGTTGCAGGCCGGGCACCCCTTCTCCTTGTAGAAGACGTTCACCTTGTCGGCGGGAATCCCGGCCGACGTGAGGAACTCGGGCGTCGGCTTGTAGGGCTCCTTGCACTTGTCGCAGAGCACGCGCACAAGCCGCTGGCCGAGCACGGCGGTCACGGCCGACTGGATGAGCGTTGTGTCGATGCCGATGTCGAGCAGCCGTGTGACGGTGGTGGCCGTGTCGTTGGCGTGGAGCGTGGTGAACACGAAGTGGCCGGTGAGGGCGGCCTGCATGGCGATCTCAGCCGTCTCCTTGTCGCGGATCTCGCCCACGAGGATCACGTCCGGATCCTGGCGGAGCACGCTGCGCAGGATCTTCGCGAACGTCAGGTCGGCGGCGACGTTGATTGCCGTCTGCGAGATGTTGTCGAGCCGATACTCGATCGGATCCTCGATCGTGACGATGTTTCGCGAGAAGACGTCGATCTCCCCGAGCGCCCCGTAGAGCGTGGTCGTCTTGCCGGAGCCCGTGGGGCCGCAGACGATCAGCATGCCATGGGGCCGGTGGATGATCTCCCGCAGCTTGGCCAGCACCGTGGTGCCCATGCCGAACGAGTCGAGCCCCTGTTTCACGATCCCGCCGTCGGCATCGAGGAGCCGCAGCGCGATCTTCTCGCCGAAGTTCGTCGGCCCGGACGCGGCGCGGATGTCGAATTTGTGGCCATCGAACACGACGGCGAACGTGCCATCCTGCGGCCGGCGCCGCTCGGCGATGTCCATGTCGCCGAGCACCTTCAGCGCCGAAATCGTCGCCCGGCCAGCCGCGCCGGCGACGCTGCCCGCGTTCTGCATGATCCCGTCGATCCGATATCGCACCAGCACGTCTTCGCCGGTCTTGGGCTCGAGATGCACGTCGGTGGCCCGCAGGTGGATCGCCTTCGTGAGGATGCGCTGCACCGACGTGATCGCCTCGGACGTCTCGCTATCGACCCGCTGGCCCGCGTCTCGGCCGTCGAATGGCCGGCCATCCTTCTTGAGCAGCACGAGTGTCGGTCCGGCGGAACCGAC
>JBJSZP010000222.1:0-2631 GCA_046090365.1 Planctomycetia bacterium | reverse complement strand
TGCCCCTACCATTGAGCCGGCGTGAGTCGGGCACCGATTCGCCGCAGGCGAATTGGTCGGCGGAGCCATGGATGGCGCAGCGCCTGTGACTCCGAGCGAACGGAGCCCCGGGCACCGATCCGCCGCAGGCGGATTGGTCGTGGCGCAGTGAGCGTCCGGCGAGATGGTGGGGGCAACCCCGAGCCGGTGCCTACGAGACAGGGCAGAGACAGGCGGGACGCCTGCCCCACGAGTTACTTCAGGACCGGCAGGCGGATCGTGATCGCTGTGCCTTTGCCGGGGGCGCTCTCGACGCGGATCCGGCCGCGGTGGGCTTCCACGATCTCGCGGCAGGCCGTGAGGCCGAGGCCGCTGCCGCCCTTGCCCGTCTCGTCGGGGCCGGCCTTCGTGGAGAAGTGCGGCTCGAACATCCGCCGCATCACCTCCGGCGTCATCCCGCAGCCCGTGTCGCGCACCATGAGGTCGACGCTTCCGAGGAGGGCGTCGTGGGCGAGGCGGATGATCAGCCTGCCGCCCTGCGGCATAGCCTGGCGGGCGTTCACGAGAAGGTTCAGGAGCACCTGCTGGAGCTGCCCGGGGTTGGCCGAGACCTTCGGCACCGGGGCGAATTCGCGCTCCACCTGGACGCGATACTTCGTCATCTCACGCTCGAGGAGCACGAGCACGTCTTCGATGAGGAGCTCGAGGTTCACCGGCTCCATGCGGGCCGTGCCGCCGCGGGCCATGCCGAGGACGCTGGCCGTGATCTTCGCCGCCCGGGTGCCGGCCGAGAGGATCCGCTCGAGGGCCTTGTCACGCGTGGGCTGGTCGCGGTGCCGCAGGCCGAGCTTCGCGTAATTGAGGATCGTGGTCAGGGCGTTGTTGAACTCGTGCGTGGTCGTACCGAGGAGTTCGCCGAGCGTGGCCGCCTTCTGGGCCTCGAGGAGTTGGCGGCGGAGGGTGGCCACCTCGGCGGCGTGCTTCAGCCGGGCCACCTCCAATTGGTGCCGGAGGACCGACGCCTCGTCACGGCGCGGCAGCGGCTCGGGCACGCTTTCGACCATCGGCTCGCTCCCCGGAAATCCCTGCACGATAGACACTTAGGCTGTTTCGTCTGTATCGGCGCCGGGAATTCCCGTCTATAAATATCGGGAGGATGCACCTTTTCGACGCCTTGACCGTTTCATTTCAGCAGCGGCCGGTGCGGCCGGGTGCGGCTGGCGAACCTGAGCGGACCGTGCCGATGAGGTCAAGTCGACGGAGGGCCTTTATGAGACTAGTTGCAGAAACCATGCACGCCAGCGGTGTCGCCGCCTGCCGGCGCCGGCCCCGGACGGGCTTCACCCTCGTGGAACTCCTCGTCGTGATCGCGATCATCGGCGTGCTCATCGGGCTGCTCTTGCCCGCGGTGCAGAGCGCACGGGAGGCGGCCCGGCGCACGAGCTGCAAGTCGAACCTCAAGCAGATCGGGATTGCGTTCCAAATGTTCCTCGACAAGAAAACGCGGGGGCGGTTTCCCGTGGCCGCGCAGTATCCCAGTTTCGAGGTGCGGAATTTTCCATTCACCCCCGCGCGGGCGATCCGGCCCAGCATCGTTTCGGCGCTCGGTGATTATGTGGAAGGCAGGCGGGAGGTGTTTCGCTGTCCATCCGACACCTTCTACTTCGTGAAGACTGGAACCGAGGCCGACGCCATCAAGACGGCGCATGCCGCGATCATGGCGGGCACAGACTCTGCGGCCAAGCAGGCCGTCGCCGACTACCAGTCGCTGGCCTACGAGGGTACGAGTTACGAATACCCCGTGCGGCGGCTTGTGAATGAACTGGCGACGCCGGAGGTCGGCAAGACGCGGGAAGAGGCGCTCACGTCGCGGCGGCTCGGGAGCAACCTCGCGACGTCGAAACTGTGGGTGCTGTACGAGTTCAGTGCGTTTCACGCGACTGGGTGGGCGGCATTCCTCGCGCCGGATCTAACGGATACGAACATAACGGCCGATGGGAAGGATAGTTTTGGCAACGAATGGACACCTCCCGAAGGCGCCCGCAACTTCCTCTACTTCGACGGCCACGTCGAGAATCTCTGAGTCCCTCCTCATCACACGAGGCAAACCATGAGCACTGCATCGATCCGCGCGTCGCGGCTCCCGCCGGCAGCCAACGACGAATCGTCGGGCAAGATCGGGAAATGGATCGCCGCCATCGCGATCCTCGCCCTCGTCGCGTTCCTCATCGCCTGGCTCGGCGGCTGGATCCGGTTCACGACCGACCCGCGCGTGGCCGAGATTCAGAAAATGCAGGAGGAGGCCCGGCAGAAGTTCGCCGCCAACGGAGGGCCGCAGACGCTGGCCGATGCCACCGAGGCCGTCACGGCGATGGCCACGATCCGCCAGAAGACGGAGGCGCTGCCGGCAAGCCTGCGGCCGCAGGTGGAGCGGAGCGGCGGGAGCGTGTTTCGCTCGGCGATGCGCCAGCGGATCGACGCCTACTTCGCCCTCCCGCCCGCGAAGCGGCAGGCGGAGCTCGACCGGCAGATCAGGCAGGAGGAGATGATGCGCAACGCCTTCGAGGCCGCCAGCAAGGTGGCCGGTTTCTTCGGCGGCGGCGGGAATGGAGGCGGCGATCGCGGCGGACAGGGCGGAGGGCAGGGCGGCGG
>JBJSZP010000221.1:0-1414 GCA_046090365.1 Planctomycetia bacterium | reverse complement strand
TCGGGGTTGTCCCCTACCATTGAGACGGCGTATTTGACCAGCGGAGCCATGGATGGCGCAGCGCAGGCAAATCCGAGCGAGCCGTAGCCTGGAGGGCGAAGGCGAGCGTCCGGCGAGATGGTAGGGGCGACCCCGAGCCGGCGCCCGCGAGTTGAACCGGCTTTCCGCTAGCCAACGGTTTCGATGAGCGCCCGCGTGGCGATCAGTTCGCGGGCGATGCCGGTGGCGAGGTCGGTCGCGTCGGCGCCCGGGAGGACGGGCCAGGTGTAGGTTTCCACTTCCAGGTGCGGGGCGTAGTCGAGGCCGCCGATCGCCGTGAGGGCACGGGCGAGTTCGCCGCGGGTCGTGCGCAAGGGGCCGAGGCGGTCGGCGTCGACCGGCACGTGGTAGTGCACCCGCCACGGTGCCCGGGTGTGCCAGGCCGCGTCGGCAAGGAGGTCGGCCGTGAGGTCGACGGCGTGGTGGAGGTCGCCGCGGGCGTCGCGGGCGAAGGTCTGGTGGAGGTAGCGCGGCTCGACGTACGCGGCGATCGCCTCGCGCTGGGCGGGATCGGCCGGGTCGGGCACCTCGATCGCGCAGCTCACCTGCACCTTGTTGATGCGGATTCCGGCCGCAGCGATCGCGGCGACCGCCTCCGCGGCGTCCTCGAACTCGACAGCCTGATGACACACGTCATAGCACACGCCGAGGTGCCGCCGGGCCGCGGGCTCGATGCCGAGCGCCGCCGCGCGGGCGAAGAGCGCCGCGAAGAAGGCGACCGTTTCGGGCGTCGTCTCGAGCAGGCAGCAGGGCTCGGGCTCGATCGCGAGGCGGATGCAGCGGCCTGTGTCGGCCTCGACTGCGGCGAGCTGCCGGGCGCAGGCGAGGAGGGCGTCGCTGGCGGCAGCCGTGAAGTCGGCCCCGTGCTCGAAGCCCTTGAAGCCCAGCGGCAGCGTCGAGATGCTCCCTTCCCCTCCCGGCGGCAGCAGTGCCGCGAGCAGCCGGGCACAGGCGAGCGTGTAGTCGAGGCGGCGGGGATCGGCCCAGTCGGGGAGGTACACCTGCTCCTTCACGCGCGCGCCGTGGAAGTCGCCGAACGGAAACGCGTTGAGCGTGTGGCAGCTGAGGCCGCGGGCGGCGAGGGCCTCGGCCACGGTGGCGGCGGCCCCGGGCGCGGCGACGGCGGCCTCCGGCAGCCACAGGCCGACCGAGATCGCGAAGCCGCAGTGGTCGCGCACGGCGAGCACGTGGCGGTCGAGCATCAGCGGCACGTCGACGGGCGCGCGGCAGGGATGCACGTTCGTGCAATACGCCGGCGGCAACGGGGAGAAGGCCATGCGTCGGGGTCGCGCGAGGGTCAGCCGAGCGTGCGGCCCACCGCCTCGGCCACGCGCCGGCACACGTCCATCATCCGGCCGAAGGCGGCGAAGTCGAG
>JBJSZP010000220.1:0-1906 GCA_046090365.1 Planctomycetia bacterium | reverse complement strand
GCAGTCCGTGGTCGGAACAGGATCCGGTCACCGGAGAGGGACGGAACGAATGGATGCGCCGCTCGTCTTTCCGCGCGGGCCCAGGGGCATGACGCTCGTCGAGCTCCTCGTCGTCGTGGCAATCGTGGGGGCGCTCGTGGCACTGCTGCTGCCGGGCGTGCAATCGGCCCGCGAGTCGGCACGCCGGACGAGTTGCATGAACAACCTCAAGGAGATCGGCTGCGGCATCTACGGGCACGAGATGTCGCGGCGGGTGTTCCCCGTCGGCTGCCTCGGCTGCCAGGGGCCTCCGTTTCCACTGCGGCAGGTCGCCTGGGCCGTGTTCGTCCTGCCGTTCGTGGAGCAGTCCGCCGCGGCGGCCGCGTTCGATCCGCGGTTCTCGTATCGCAGCCCTGAGAACCGTGCCGCGGCGGGCGTTGTGGTGCCGATCTTCCTCTGCCCGAGCACGTCTCGGACCAACCGCACCGGGCCGACCACGGGCGATCGCAATCGCAACGGTGCCTGGGACCCGGGCGACAGCCTCGCCTACACCGATTACGGCGGCATGTTTGGCGTGGGGTATCCGGTGGCCAAACCGCTGCCCGAGCACGCCGGTGTGATGCAGTACGAGCGGGCGACGTCGGCCAGGCAGATCACCGACGGGCTCTCCCAGACGGCGCTTGTCGCCGAATGCACGGGCCGCGACGCCACGTACCAGTCGGAGTGGGCCAACGGCCAGAACATCTTCGACCAGTGGCATACCACCGGCATCAATCGCAGCCAGAACAACGAGATCTGGAGCGACCACCCGGCGATGGCCGGGATGGTGTTCTGCGACGGGCATGTGGAGTTCGTGCACGAGTCGATCGAGCAGGCCGTTCTGCTCGCGCTCCTGACGCGTGCCGGTGGAGACGGAATCCGGCGCTGAGCGCCGGCCCTGGGAGACGACGATGATGCGGATGAAGGTGATGGTGATGCTGCTCGTGGGGCTGGCAATGGCGCCGGCCCGTGCCGACCTGACCACGATCGACGACTTCTCCGGCCTCGTCCTCTGGGCCGGCAGCGGCACCAATTCCGCGGCGTTCGTGCTCCAGTTTTCGGGAACCCAGACCCCGACCTCGATCGCCTGGGGATATCGCTGGAGCGGAACCTCGACGATGCAGGCGATGGCCGATGCGATCGCCGGCACGACCTCGCTCGTCAACGGTGCTCCCGTGCCACCCGGCCTCGACAGCCGGCTGACGATCGCCGGCACGCAGTATTCGTTCGGCGTGTTCCTCAGCGCGATCACATACGATCAAGTCGGCCTGCCGGCGGGCTGGTCGCAGGCCACCCGCCAGATCGCCGATACGTGGTTCCTCGATGGCACCTACCCGGTGCTCTACACGAAGGCGGACGCGGGGGGCGCGTGGCTGGGCGACGCGGAGACGCAGACGATGGCGTTCACATATTCCGAAGTGGGAGCCAGCGACATCGAGCTCACGCCCGGCGGGTGGTATGGCTTCGTGCAGTCGAACGGCGCTGCAACCTTCCCGTTCGCCCAGCCGGTCGCCGCCGTTCCGGAGCCGTCGGGCGCCGTGCTGCTCGGCTGCGGCGCGGCCGCGGCGACGGCGCTTGCCCGCCAACGCCGCCGACGACAGGCATGACCGGGCCCCGAGGATCCCGCGATGCGATTCTCGCGCACAACGCGCGGGCGTGGGATCAGCTCGCCGCCGCCGAGGCGGCCCTTGCCCGGCCCGCCGTCGACGAAGCCTTCGGCGATCCGCGCGGCTGGCTCGGAGGCGGAGGTGACGGCGGCCGGTCGTGGCTGCCCCCGCGGCTCGACGGCCTCGAGGTGCTCTGCCTTGCGGCAGGGGGCGGGAAGCACGGGCCGCTTTACGCCGCCGCCGGCGCCCGCGTGACGGTGGTCGACCTCTCGCCGGCGATG
>JBJSZP010000219.1:0-1980 GCA_046090365.1 Planctomycetia bacterium | reverse complement strand
TCGACGAACGCGTCGACCCGCGGATGCGGCGCGTCGCCGGCCGGCGTGAACGCCCCGCAGATCCCCGCCACCGCCCCGCGGGCCACGCGGCCCCGCAGCTGGTGCAGCTGCGAGAGCCCGAAGGTCTCCGCGTCGAGGATCGTCATCACCGTCGCGTTGGGCACGTCGATCCCCACCTCGATCACGCTCGTGCACACGAGCACGTCGAGCCTGCCGGCCCGGAAGTCGTCCATGATCGCCTGCTTCTCGGCCGTCTTCAGCCGCCCGTGCACGAGCGACAGCCGAAACGCCTCCAGTGGCCCGTTGGCGAGTTCCTCGAACGCCGACGCGACCGTGGCCAGCCCGCGCTTCGAGTCGTCCACCGCCGGCACGACGACGTAGCCCTGCCGCCCCTCGCGCAGCTTCTGGCGGACGTGCTCCCACCACGAGTCTTCCTTCTCGGGGAGCACGCGGTAGGTCCGCACCGGCTGCCGGCCCGCCGGCCCCTGCCGGATCGTCGACTGGTCGAGGTCGCCATACACGGCATGCGCGATCGTGCGCGGGATCGGCGTGGCCGTCATCACGAGCACGTGCGGCTCCGTCTGCCCCTCCTGGAGCGTGGCCCGCTGCACCACGCCGAACCGGTGCTGCTCGTCGATCACCACGAGCCCCAGGCTCTTGAACGGCACCTCGCCGCTCACCAGCGCCTGCGTCCCGATCACGATCTGCGACTCGCCCACCGCGATCCGCGCGAGCGCCGCCCGCCGCTGGGCTTGCGTCTGGCCGCCCACGAGCAGTTCGAGATTGACCCGGCCCGTGGCGAGGAGCGCCCCGAGCGTATCGAAGTGCTGGCGGGCGAGGAGCTCCGTCGGCGCCATGAGCGCGGCCTGGTGGCCGCACCCGACGGCCGCGAGCATGGCGTACACCGCCACCACGGTCTTGCCGCTCCCCACGTCGCCCTGCAGAAGCCGGTTCATCGGCTGGGATTTGGCGATATCGGCCACGATCTCGGTGATCACGGCATCCTGGTCGGCCGTGAGCGCGAAGGGCAGCCGCGCCCGGATCCGGCCGTCGAGCCGCGCATCCACCACGAGCGGAGCCGCCGCCTTGCGGCCCTGCTGCTCGGCCCGGTGAAGCCGCAGCGCCACCTGCAGCATGAGCAGTTCCTGGTAGATGAGCCGCCGCTGGGCCGCCTCCTTCTTCTCAACGCTCGTCGGAAAGTGCACCTCCCGCATCGCCTCGCGGATCGGCATCAGCTGCTTCGCAGCCAGCCACTCCTCGGGAAACGCCTCCTCGAGGGTGTCGCCCGCGTGCGCGAGGGCCGCCTGCACGGCCAGCCGCACGTCCGACTGCCGGGCCCCCTCGGCGAGGTCGTAGATCGGCAGAAACTCCCCCGCGGTCGTGTCCTCTCCGGCGGCGCACCAGCGCACTTCCGGGTGCGTCATCTCCCACGCACGTCCCGCCCGCTTCGGCGTCCCGGCAAACACCACCTTCATCCCCGCGGCGAACTTCTTGGCCATGAACGGCATGTTGAACCACACGCCGCGAACGCTGCCCCCCTCCCCGTCGACGAGCACCGTGAGCATCGACCGGCCGTGCGCCGTCGTCCGCTGCCGCACGTCGGCCACCGTGCCGGTAACCGACGCGTGCTCCCCGTCCACCAGGTCGGCGAACGCGTGGGCCCCGCTGAAGTCCCTGTAATCACGCGGAAAGTGGACGAGTGCATCGCGCACGGTCGCAAGCCCGAGCGGCGCGAGCCTGCGGGCCCGCACCGTGCCCACCCCCGGCAGCCGCTCGAGCGGCGTCATCAGGCTGGGCGACTGCTGGTCCATGCCGGCAAGTGTAACGAGTGCGTGTCGTGCAAGCGTCTCGCTTGCCAATCAACTCATGCGTACCGGCTCGGGGTTGCCCCCACCACCTCGCCGGACGTTCACTGCGGCCCTCCAGGCCTCCGTTCACTCGACTCCGGCTGCGCTGCGCCATCCATGGCTGCGCTTGCCT
>JBJSZP010000218.1:0-5056 GCA_046090365.1 Planctomycetia bacterium | reverse complement strand
CAGTTCGAGCGGGTCGCGCGAGAGCACGACGGAGTAGTTGCTGCTCGTGCCGAGCGACCACGACCGGCCGTGGAACTCCCGGCCGATGGCCCGCAGGGCATCGATCGAATCGGTGCTGGTGGGGGCGGGGGCCAAGGCGGTCATCGCCCGGCAATGTACGGGATCACAGGTAGGGGGAAAAGAGCCGGGCGATGCCGTCGCGGAGCCGCACGGGCAGGCTGCGGTCGTCCACCTCGGCGAGCGTCTTGGGCCGCGAGCGGGCGATCACGTCGGCGATGTGGCGGTCGATCCGGCCGGCGAGTTCGCGGTCGTAGGTCTCGACGTTGAACTCGAAGTTGAGCCGCATGCTCCGGTCGTCCCAGTTGCCGCTCCCGAACAGGGCCCACGCGCCGTCGACGGCCATCAGCTTCGTGTGGTCGAACGGCGGCGGCGACATCCACACGCGGCAGCCGCGGCCGAGCACCTGCCAGAGCAGCGCCGTCGAGGCCCAGCTCACGAGGGCGAGGTTGTTTTGGTCGGGCAGCACGATGTCGACGGTGACGCCGCGCATCGCCGCCACGTCGAGTGCCTGGCAGATGGCGTCGTCGGGCAGGAAGTAGGGCGTCATGATCCGCACCGTCTTTTGCGCGGCGGCGAGCGCGCCCACGAGCACGAGCTTGATCCGGCCGATGTCGGGATCGTCGGGACCGTAGCGGATGCCCCGGGCGAGCGCCGTGCCGGCGAAGGCCGGATCGGGCGCCCACGGCCCGTCGATGCCATCGGTCGTCGGATCGCCGACGAGCGACTCGCCCGCCGCGAACGCCCAGTCTTCGACGAACACCTCGAGGAGTTGCGTCACCACCGGCCCGCGCAGCTCGAAGTGCATGTCGCGCACGGGGTGCGCGGGCTCGTGGGCCAGCCAGCAGCCATCGCGGATGTTGAGACCGCCGGTGAAGCCGACCGTGCCGTCGACGACGAGGATCTTGCGGTGGTTGCGCAGGTTGGCATATGGAAAATAGAAGGGCACGGTGGCGGGGAGGAACGTCTCCACCCGCACGCCCCGGGCCGCGAGCACGCCCGTGATCGGGGGCATGGTGTAGCGCGAGCCGATGCCGTCGACGAGCACGCGCACCGCCACGCCGCGGGCCACCGCCCGCCCGAGCGCCTCCGCGAAGATTTTTCCCGTGGGGTCGTTGTCGAAGATGTACGACGCGAGGCCGATGCTCCGGGTGGCGCCGTCGATCGCGGCCAGCATCCGGGGGTAGGCCTCGTCGCCGCCGGCGAGCGGCTGGATCGCGTTGCCGTCGACGAGCGGCCGGTCGGTGACCTCTCCGACGAGTGTCGCCAGCGACCGTAGCGGGGCGCCGGGCGGCCCGAGCGCGGCCGTGAGCCGTTCCGGCCCCGGCACGGCCCCGCGCAGTTCGTGGGTAACCGTCAGCGCCCCGCGCCGCAGTTGGCTGGCCCGCGAGCGGACGCGATTCACGCCGAGCACCGCGTAGGCGATCGCGCCGAACACGGGCGACAGCCAGATCAGTCCCACCCAGCCGATCGTGGACCGCGTGTCGCGCTTCACGAGGATCGCATGGGCGCTGGCGACGACGTTGATCGCGAGGATCGCCGTGGCCAGCACGTGCGGCCAGAGCATCACCCACCACCGCCAGAGGCTCGCGAGCGCCTGCTCCATGACGGGTACTCTACCTTTCCGACGCGGGGTTCAGAACACGTTCGGCACGAAGCGCCCGCCGCGGCAGCGCTGGAGGTGGTCGAGTGCGGCCACCTGCCCCGTGGTCTCCAGAGCGTCGCGATACACCGGATCATGAAAGCCCTCGATATCGATGCTGCCGCGCCAGCCCGCCAGCCGCAGCGTGGAGATGAGGTCGGTCCAGTTGGTGTCGCCGAAGCCGGGCGTGCGGTGAAACGCCCACGGCACGCCGCCGCGGATGCCGTGCGTGCGGACCACGTCCCAGAGCACGGTCGCATCCTTGCCGTGGATGTGCCAGATCCGGTGGGCAAAGCGCCGCAGTTGCGGCAGCGGCTCGACGAGGCTCATGAGTTGATGGCAGGGCTCCCACTCGAGGCCGATCACGGGGCTCGGCACCTCGGCGAACATCGCCTCCCAGGCCTGCGGGGCGAAGGCGATGTTGTGGTCGCCGCTCTCCCAGGTGCCGCGCTTCTCGCAGTTTTCGAATGCCAGCCGCACGCCGCGGTCTTCGGCCCGGGCGGCGAGCGGTCGAAACACCTCGCCGAACCGGCCGAGCGACTCGGGCACCGGCCGCCCGGGCACGCGGCCGGCGAAGCCCGCCACGATGTCGCAGCCGAAGGCGGCGGCCGCGTCGATGAGCCGCTCCCAGTCGCGCACCGTCTCGGGGCTCGTGAGCGGATTGCCGTACACGCCGACCGCGCTCACCCGCGGGGGCACGTCGTGCTCCGGCACGGGATGCCGGTCGAGCACCGCTCGCACGGCGGCGGCGAGAGCCTGCACGTCGATGTCGCCCACGGAGCGGCCGAACACGATCTGAAACGATTCAAAGCCGAGCCCGAGCAGTTGCCGGATGACCTCCGGAGTGCGATCGTGGGCGGGCACGACGGTGCCGATGCGGATGTCTGCGTGGGCATGCATGATGCCGCGTAGGGTACACTGAATCGTCTCGCCGGCGGCAGCGACCATGAACAAAGCCTTCTGCAGGGAGCCCGATGCCGCCGCCCCGCCCCGCTGCCCGGGCTGCGGGCACGATGGCACCCAGGTGGCCGACGCCACGCTGCGGGCCCACGTGGCGGCCGACCAGGCCGAAACGCTCGCCGAGCCGGCCTACTTCTGCGGCGCCGACACCTGCCCCGTCGCGTATTTCGACCTGCTCGAGCGCAGCGTGCCGGCCACCGGGGCCTGCGGGCTCTTCTGGCCGAAGGATCCGGCCGGCCCGCTCTGCGCCTGCCACGGGCTTACGGCCGATGACGTCGAGGCCGACCTCGCCGAGGGCGTGCCGACACGGGTGCGCGAGGTGGTGCGCCGCGCCGGCCTGCCGGAGGCCGCCTGCGCGACGAAGAGCGCCGACGGTCGCTCCTGCGTGGCCCGGGTGCAGAAGTTTTATTTGCGCCGCCGTGCCGAACTCGGTGGATAGATGCGGCTCCTGAGTTGGAACATCCACAAGGGGATCGGCGGCCGCGACCGGCGGTATTCGCTGGGGCGGATCATCGACTGCATCGAGGCGGAGAATCCCGACCTTGTCTGCCTCCAGGAGGTCGACCGGCTCGTGCGCCGCAGCCGCTTCGACGACCAGCCGCGGCTGCTCGCCCGTGCGCTGCGGTTCCACTCGGTGTTCCAGCAGAACGTGGCGGTGGGCGACGGCGCCTACGGCAATCTCGTGCTCACGCGCTGGCCGGTGGCGAGCCGTCATCGGATCGCGCTCCGGCACGGCCGCCGCAAGCCGCGCGGCGCCCAGCTCGTGCTCGTCGACTCGCCGGAGGGGCCGCTGCATCTCGTGCACACGCACCTCGGCCTCGCCGAGCAGGAGCGCCGCTGGCAGGTGGAGCGGATCCTAGGGCACATGCTGTTTCGCTCCGCCGACCGGCACCCGACGCTCGTGGTGGGCGACTTCAACGATTGGCGCAACACCCTTGCCCCGCAGCTGACCACGTTCGGGTTTCGCCAGATCACGAGCCCCGTGGGCCGGTTTCGCACGTTCCCGGCCTGGCTCGCGATCGGATCGCTCGACAAGGCCTTCGCCCGCGGGCCGATCGACGTGCGGCACGCCCGCGTGGTGCGCACGAGCCTCGCGAAGGTGGCGAGCGACCACCTCCCGCTGGTGGTCGATTTTCACCTCACGTAGGACAGGCTTCAGCCTGTCACCAGTGAATCCCCGGCCGCTGCGATCGTGGCCTCGATGTCGGCGTCGGTGTGGGCGGCCGAAAAGAACAGGGCCTCGTATTGGCTGCACGGCAGATAGATGCCCCGGGCGATCATCTTCCAGAAGAAATCCGCGTACCGCGCCGTGTCCGACAGGCTCGCCGTCCGCCAGCCCGTGACGGGCACCACGTCCGGCCCCTTCTGGAAGAACATCGTCATCATGCTCCCCACGCGGGCGACCCAGGCGGGCACGCCCGCCGCGGTGGCAGCCTCGCGGAAGCCCTGCTCGAGGCGGGCGCCGTGACGCTCGAGCCGCTCGTAGGGCGGATTGTCGCGCAGTTCCTCGAGCGTGGCGGTGCCGGCCGCCACGGCCAGCGGATTGCCCGAGAGCGTGCCCGCCTGAAACACCTTCCCCGCCGGGAGCACGTGGTCCATCACGTCGCGCCGGCCGCCGTAGGCCCCCAGCGGCAGGCCGCCGCCGACGATCTTGCCGAGCGTGGTCAGATCGGGCGTCACACCGAGCACCTCCTGGGCCCCGCCGTAGGCGAGGCGGAAGCCCGTCATCACCTCGTCGAACACGAGCAGGGCGCCGTGGGCGAGCGTGAGCTTCCGGGCCGCCTCGAGAAACTCCCGCGTCGGCTTCACGAGGCCCATGTTGCCCACCACCGGCTCCATCAGCACGGCGGCGATGGCCCGCCCCTCTGCCTTGAAGGCCCGCTCGAGCGACTCGGCGTCGTTGTATTCCAGCACGATCGTGTCGGCCGCCGTGCCGGCGGTGACGCCGGGGGAATTCGGCACGCCCAGCGTGGCAGCCGACGAACCCGCCGCCACGAGCAGGGCGTCGACGTGGCCGTGGTAGTTGCCGGCGAACTTGATGATCTTGTCGCGGCCGGTGAAGCCGCGGGCCAGCCGCACCGCGCTCATCGCCGCCTCGGTGCCGCTCGACACCATCCGCACCTTCTCGACGCTCGGCACCGCGGCGATGATCAATTCCGCGAGGTGGCTCTCCGCCTCAGTCGGAGCGCCGTAGCTCGTGCCCTTGCCGAGCATCTCCTCGATCGCGGCCACGACCCGCGGGTGACGGTGGCCGATGATCATCGGTCCCCACGAGCCGATGTAGTCGAGGTAGGTGTGGCCGTCGACGTCGGTGAGCCGCTGGCCGAGGGCGCTCGCGAAGAAGATCGGCTCGCCCCCGACTCCGCCGAAGGCACGGGCGGGTGAGTTCACGCCCCC
>JBJSZP010000217.1:0-1997 GCA_046090365.1 Planctomycetia bacterium | reverse complement strand
TGCCCTCGAGCGGGCTGTGGGAGCGAGCGCAGCCATGGATGGCGAAAGCGAAGCGGACACGCAGAGAGCCGAGGCCGGGAGGGCCGAGGCGAACGTCAAGCGAGAGGGCGTGGGCAGTCACGAGCCGGCGCGTCTCATTGGACCAGGCCAGCGACAGGCTGAAGCCTGTCCTACGTGGCGCCCCACGGACATTAGATCCGGATCTGCGAGGCCTGCTCGACGATCTGTTCGAGTGGCACGAGGTTGCCCTTGTTGCAGCCCGGGCAGGCCTCGGCGGCTTCGGCCCAGGCGTCGGGGGAGCGCAGGTTCGAGTCCCAGAAGGGCCAGGTTTTGCACTGCCGCGGCCGCTCCTCGTAGGCCGTGCACTTGCGGGTCTTCTCGTCGAGGAGCACGCAGTCGCCGTTGGGCCGCTCCGTGAGCGAGCGGCGCACGCCGACGCGCTTCACGTAGCGTGCCTCGAAGTCGGCGGAGGTCACGCCGATCCGTGCGGCCATGGCGTCGATCTCGGCCTGGTTGACCCACACGAAGCCCTCCGAGCCCGAGCAGCAGTCGCCGCACTGCGTGCACTGGAAGCGGAGCCCGCCGGAATACCACACGTCCTTGCTGATGCCGGCCATCGTCAGCCTCCAGTCATGTCGCGAATTGTTCGACTGCCGCCACGACCGCGTCGACGTCGGCGGCCGTGTTGAACGGACCGAACGCGAGCCGCACGGTGCCGCCGGCCTGCGTGCCGAGCCATTCGTGCACGCAGGCCGCGCAGTGAAAGCCCGAGCGGGCCTGCACGCCCGCCGCCTGCTCGAGCAGTGCGGCCAACTCGCCGGGATCATAGCCCTGGAGCGTGAAACTCACAATCGGCGGCCCGCCCTCGAGCGCGGCGAACACCCGCGCCCCGCGGATCTCGCGAAGCCGCGCTGCGCACGCGGCGGCAAGGGTGCCGCACCGCTCCCGGAGGGCCGCGACGGTCTCCGTCTCGAGCCACGTGGCCGCGGCGTCGAGCGCGGCGAGGGCCGGCAGGTCGGGCGTGCCTGCTTCAAGCCGGTCGGCGAATTCAGTGGGCATGGCGAGCGAATCGCTCGCGGAGCCCGTGCCTCCCTGCACGAGCGGCTCGATCTCCACGCCGGCGCGGGCCCAGAGGATCGCGACGCCGGCCATGCCGTGCAGCCACTTGTGCGCCGGGGCGACGACCACGTCGGCGCCCCACGCCGGCGGATGCCCGCCGCCGTTCGCCACCTGGCCGAGCGACTGGCTCGCGTCGAGCACCACAAGCCCGCCCCGCTCGTGGGCGATGGCGGCGATCGCTGTGGCGTCCTGCAGGGCGCCGGTGACGTTCGACGCGTGGGAAAAAACGACGAACCGCGTGGCGGGCCGCCAGGCTGCGGCGATCGCGGCGGGGTCGACCCGGCCGAGGCCGTCACAAGGCACGATCGTGAGATCGATCACGTTGCTCCTGCGCAGGTGCTCGAGCGGCCGCAGCGTGGCGTTGTGGTCGGCGGCCGTCGCGATCGCGTGGTCGCCGGGCCGCACAAGCCCGTGGATCGCCATGTTGAGGCCGAGCGTCGCCCCCGACGGCAGGGCGACGCGGGCCGGATCGACGCCGCCGAGAAGCGCCGCGGCCCGCAGCCTCGCCCGGCTGCGAATCGAGTCGGCCGCGATCGCCGCGGCATGCCCGCCGCGGCCGGCGGCCGCCCCCACGTCCCGCGCGGCATTCGTCCAGGCCGCGAGCACGGACTCGGGCTTGGGCCACGACGTGGCGGCGTTGTCGAGGTAGCGGCGCGGCGGGCCGGAACGGTCCACGCTAGCCCCCGATCTGATACATGGCCCGGGCCGGTCGTTCGAACTCGGGGGAGCCGATGCCATGGGCCGCCCGCTTCGCCCGCACGCAGTCGTGCAGGAGGCCGGCGATGGCCGCATCGACGTCGCACTCGGCGTTCCCCGCGCGAAGCACCGCCCGCACGTCCCACTCGGTGGTTGAAAAGAGGCAGTTGCGAAACTGCCCG
>JBJSZP010000216.1:0-2838 GCA_046090365.1 Planctomycetia bacterium | reverse complement strand
CCAGTTGTGGATCCGGAAATCATCGGTCTGCGTGGAATTCTTCCCGCGGAAGGTGAACCACGAGTCGCGCACGGCCTGCAGCACCACCTGCTCCACCGGCCGCCCCTGGGCATCGAGAACCTCGAGCCGCGAGTCGAGCTTCGATTTTGGCGTGCCCGACGCGGCGGTCACTTGAAGGATCAGCGGCACGCCCGCCTGGGCGGTGAACCGGAAGCAGTCGGCATCGCCGGGAGCCTGGACCGCGCCGGAGATGGTCATGGGCGCCGAGGCTGGTTGCGCCTGGGCGGGAGCGTCGTTGGGCTCCGCCTCGGCGAGCGTGGCCGCCGGGGCTTCGCCGGCGGGAGCCGCTGCGGCAGGGGCGGCGGCGGCTGCCGACTCGGCCGAGGGCGGATTCCCCGCGACCGCGGCCAGTTGCGGCCCGGTGACCTCGACGAGGTCGAGCGAGCCGTCCATCCGCCCGACAAGAAATCGGCCGGCCGCCTCGGGCACGACCGCCGCCACCACGTCGGGCTGCCGTGGCAGGTCACGTTCGAGCATGACGTCGGGCAGGCTCCACGCCTTCAGTGAGCGGTCTTCGGCCGTCGTGATGAGCAGCCGACCGTCGGCCGCGAGGGCCACCGCCACGATCGGCGTCTCGTGGGCGAACCGGGAGAACAGGGGCGGATTGATCGCCGGCGTGTCGAGCGACACGAGCTTCCAGAGATGGATCCGCTTGTCGCGGCCGACGCCGATCACGCGGCTGCCGTCGGGCGTGAAGGCCACGCCCGTCATCTCCCCCTGGGGCTGGCTGAGCGTGTCGAGCCGCACGCCGTCGCCGGCCCGCCAGAGCTTGATCGTCTCGTCGGCGCTCGCCGAGCCGAGGATCTTGCCCGAGGGGTGCCAGGCGAGGTCGTAGACGGCGCCGTTGTGCACGTCGATGGACCGCAGGAGCGCGCCGTCAGCCGCGTTCCAGAGCTTGATCGACCGATCGTAGCCCGCCGTGGCGAGCGTCTTTTCATCCGGCGAGAGCTCGGCGTCGTAGAGCAGGTCGCGGTGGCCGGCGAACGACTGGACGACCTTCCCGGTGGCCACGTCGCGGATCTCGGCCACGCCGCGGAGCCCGACGATCCCCGCCGCGATCACGAGCCGCGCGCCGTCGCGGGTGAAGTGCACGGCCGCGACCTTGCCCGGCAGGTCGGCGAACGCGACGAGCGGCTGGCCCGCCGGCCGGCCGCTGTCGACGGCCAGGATCTCGACCGCCCGGCCGCGGGCCACGGCCAGCCGCGTGCCGTCGGGCGCGAGGGCGGCGGCGGTGACGGGTTTCGCTCCCGCGAAGGGCGCAAGCGCGGGCACGGCGAGCGTCTCGAGGATCGAGGCGTCGTGCGTTGGGCCGGGCGCACCCGCCGCGATCCACGCCTCGAGCGTGGCGAGGTCGGCGGCGGGCACCTGCGGCTCGTCGGGCGGCGGCATGTGGTCGGCGTCGTGGCTCTTGATCCGCTGGATCATGACCGAGGCCGCGGCCTCGCCGGGTGCCACCGGATCCCCCGCGCCGTCGCCGCCCTTGCGGAGCGACGCAAACCGCTCCACCGAGAAGCCCGACTCCGCCTCGCGGTCGTTGTGGCAGCCGGAGCAGTAGGTGCGCAGGATCGGCGCGACGTCGTGTTCGTAGGACGGGACCGCGAGCGCCGCCGCCGGCACGAGGCACAGCACCCAGGCCAGCGTTTCTTTCATCTCAATGCCTGAAGAGGAACTCGCGGCTCGTGAGCAGCGACCAATACATGTCTTCCACGACCTGCCGTTTCTCCTGCGGCGGCGCCTGCGCGATCATCTCCTCGAGCGGCTTCCGCTCGGCGTCGGTGGGCTTGCGCGAGAGCGTGAGCAGCCAGGCCTCCTCCACGAGCTTCGCGGGGGAGGGATCGGTGGCGAGGATCTGCGTCACCCGCCCCTCCTTGGCGGCGAGTTTGTCGTTGAGCGTGGAGCCGTTCGAGAGGTGGAGCACCTGCACGAGGCTCGGCTGGTTCGACCGCTCGCACTCGCAGGTGATCTCGCGGGCGTTGCGGCCGAACGTGTCGAGAAAATAATTCTTGATCGTCGAGTCCTTGAGTTCGACGGCCCGCGTGTCGTCGCCATAGCCCTCGACCTTGCTCGTGGAGCCGTCGTTCATCACCGACTCCGTGTATTTGTCGTGCACGCCCGTCACGTCGACGATCGCGTCGGAGAGCACCTCCGCCATCAGCCGCTTCGGGTAGGCCCGGGCAAACCAGCGGCGATCGTCACGGTTCTCCGGCAGGGCCACGCTCGAGCGGGCGTAGGTCTCCGAGAGCAGGATCAACCGCATCAGGGCCTTGAGGTCGTAGCCGTGCTCGACGGTGAACTCGCAGAGCGCCGCAAGCAACGTCTCGTTGCTCGCCGGATTCGTCGTGCGCAGGTCGTCCACCGGCTCCACCAGGCCGAGGCTGAAGAAGTTGGCCCACACGCGGTTGACGATCGCCCGGGTGAAGTAGGGATTGTCGGGCGACGTGAGCCAGGCGGCGAGCGGCTCACGACGATCGCCCGCGTGGTCCATCGGCAGGGGCTCACCGTCGAGCGGGGCGGGGGGCTGCGGTCTGCCCGTCTTCGGCTGGAGCAGGTCGCCCTTCGCCTCCGTGTAGAGCGTGCGCACGCCGTCGCCGTTGCGGAATTCGCCGCCCCAGCCCTTGGCCCGCACCCGGGCGAACAGGTTGGCGAAGGAATAGTATTGGTCGTTCGTCCACTTCTCGAGCGGATGGTTGTGGCACTTCGCGCAGTTGATCGACAGCGAGAGGAAGGCCTGGGCCACGTTCTCGGCCATCGTCTCGGGATCCTGGTGCACCGCGTAGA
>JBJSZP010000215.1:0-3274 GCA_046090365.1 Planctomycetia bacterium | reverse complement strand
ATACACGCTCCCCGACGTGCTCGCCGGCCCCGACGGCCGGGCCGCCGCCACGGTTGCCGACTGGGCCGGCCGGGTCCGGCCGCATCAACTCGGGCTGCTCGAGGCCAACGTCTACGGGCGCCGGCTACCGCCAGTGTTCGTTCGGGTTGACGGCGAGCCCGTGCGATCGGAGGTCTCGCTCGACGGCGGCAGTGCAATCAGGATCGAGGCCCGGCTCGTGCTCGGCGAGGGGCCGCAGGCGCCGGTGGTGAACGTGCTCGTCTGGCTGCCGAAGTCGGGCCAGCCCGTGCCGCTCTTTCTGTATCTCAACTTCAAGGGCAACGATGCCGAGCATGCCGCCCCGGCGATGCTCGCCCGCGGCTTTGGGATCGCGACGGCCTGCTACGAGGACATTTTTCCCGACAAGGCCGAGGGCCGGAGGGCCAGTGCGCTTGCGGCTGGCCGACCGGTGCAGGGCGACATTCCGCCCGACGAACCCGGTGCGATCGCCGCCTGGGCCTGGGGCCTGTCGCGGATTCTCGACTGGCTCGTGCGCCTGCCGGAGGTCGATGCCACCCGCGTGATCGTGGTGGGCCACTCGCGCAACGGCAAGGCGGCGCTCTGGGCCGGCGCCTGCGACGAGCGGTTTGCGATGGTGGTCTCCAACGAATCGGGCTGCGGCGGTGCGGCGCTCGAGCGGCGGAATTTCGGCGAGACCACCGCCGAGATCACGCGCCGGTTTCCGCACTGGTTTTGCCCGCGCTACGCCACGTATGCCGGGCGGGCCGCCGAGATGCCGACCGACCAGCACGTGCTCCTGGCGATGGCCGCCCCGCGGCCGCTCTACGTGGCGAGCGCGATCGAAGACCGCTGGGCCGACCCGCGTGGCGAGTTTCTGGCCTGCGTCGCGGCCGAGCCGGTGTGGCGGCTGTTCGGCCTCGAGGGCCTGGGCACGGCCGACTGGCCGCCGCCCGACACGCCGGTCGGCTCGGGACGGATCGGCTACCACGTGCGGTCGGGAAAGCACGACCTCCTCGAATACGACTGGCAGCGGTTCGCCGACTTTGCCGATCGCCATCTCCGGCCGGTGGAGCCGCCCGCGGCGCCTTCGGCAGAGTTTCGCCCGGTGCAGCCGCCGCTTCCCGTTGCGCCGCCGCCGGGCGCGATCGTGCTCTTCGGCGACGGCAGCGAGCCGCCGGCATTCACGAGCATGGCGGGCGGGCCGATCGACTGGCGGGTGAGCGACGGCACGCTCGTCGTGAACACGACCACGGGCCATGCCAACCACATCGTCTCGAAGGCGACGTTTCAGGATGCCGACATCCACGCCGAGTTCATCGTCGCCCCCGAGGCGCACGGCAACAGCGGCCTCTACCTGCACGGCCACTACGAGATGCAGATCTACGACTCGTTCGGCGTGGAGCCGCCGACGGAGCAGGACGAGGGGGCGCTCTACCGGTTTGCGCCGCCGCTCGTGAACGCGGCGCGGCCGGCGGGGGAGTGGCAGGTGTACGACATCCGCTTCATCGCGCCGCGCCGCGATGCGAGCGGCCGGATCGTTCGGGCGGGGAGCGTGACGGCCTGGCTGAACGGCAGGCTCGTGCAGGACGGGCTCACGTTCACGGAGCCGCGGTCGCCGTTCACGCCGTACCGGCACGGGGGCACGGAGTTTCTCCGCGGCGTCGAGAAGGAGATCCGGGCGACGGGCCGCGGCCCGTTGTTTCTCCAGGACCACGGCAGCCCGACGCGGTATCGCAACGTGTGGGTCCGGCCGCTCTAGAACTACAACCGCTTCACGCGGATGTTGCGGAAATGGACCTCGTCGTGGTGGCCGGCGAAGCCGATGTGGCCCTTCGTGCGGGCGAGGCCGGGGTGGGGCTTGCCGTCGGGCGTCGGCTGGCCGTCGCGGAACGGGGCCGTGTCGGCGTCAACGATCGTCTTGCCGTTGACCACCACCTTGATCTTCGAGCCCTGCACGGTCACCTCCTCGGTGTTCCACTGGCCCGCCGGCTTGAGGCACGTGCCCCGTTCGGCTGCGACCACGCCGTAGATCGAGCCGTGGGCCTGCCAGGCCTGGAGGTCTTTGTATTTCTCGTGGCCGTCGTCGAGGATCTGCAGTTCGATGCCCTCGAAGGCGGGCTGGCCCGTGGGCGGCGTGCGGATCGCGAGGCCGTTATTGGCCCCGGCGGTGAGCTTGAAGTCGAACCGCAGCACGAAGTCGCCAAACTCCTCGGTCGTGAGCAGGTTGCCGCCGACGCCCGGCTTGCTGCGGAGTTCGCCGTTCACCGCTTCGTAGCCCGCGGTGTCTCCCTGCCAGCCGGAGAGGTCCTTGCCGTTGAAGAGCGGCGCGAAGCCGGTGCGGGCGTCGGGCAGTTCGCGGATTCGCAGGCGGCGAAACTCGACCGGCGCCCCCTCCGATTCGAGGCACATGAAGCCCGTGGAAGGAAAGCAGTCGGTTCCTCCCGACACATCGCGGCCGTTCACCCACAGCCGCACCTCGCCGTCGATCGCCCGCACGTAGTAGTGGTTCCACTCTGGGCTCCCGCGCGACCGCCGCTCCGTGGGGAAGCTGCGCCGGCCGTCGGGGGCGACCGGCGGAAACGGCTGCATGACCGAGGAGCCCACCGGAAACACGTCGCCATCGGTGCGGAACCAGTCGGCCTGCTTCCCGGTCTTCTTTTCGAATTGCTCGGCGTAGCCGTGGTCGAGCACTTGCACCTCGATGCCGCCGGGGGGCAACTTGCCCGGGGGCAGGCCCTCGAACACGTGCGGCGGGGCCCAGAGGAAGATGCCGGAGTTGCCCCCTGCGGTGAGGTGCCGCCATTCGGCCGAGAGTTCGAGGTTCGTGACCGGCCGCTTCGTGCGGATCACGCCGATGGGCTGGCCCGTGCACCGGGCCGTGCCGTTCTTCCAGGTCCAGGTGTCGGCCGCGCAGTTCACGTTTTCGAAGTCGGCCTCGCCGAGGTCGCGCCAGCCGGGGCCGGAGCCGTCGAGCGTGCCGAGTTCGCGGATGAACACGTTGCGCACGTGCATCGGGGCCCCGTGGGTCTGGATCTGGATCGGGCCCCGGTCGGGTGGCGGTGTCGTGTTCTTCGTGAAGGAGTTCGGCATCGGCTGGTTGTCGACCACGAGCTGGTCGTTGAGCACCACGCTCACGCGGTCGCCCTGCATGCGGATCTTGAGCGCGTTCCACTCGCCGATCGGCCGGTCGGCCTTCACGAGCGGGTCTTTCCCTTCGGCGCCGGCCGGGCTGTTCCACAGGCCGCCGGAGCCCTTCTGGCAGCCGTGCTTGAAG
>JBJSZP010000214.1:0-4593 GCA_046090365.1 Planctomycetia bacterium | reverse complement strand
GTCCGGCTTGAAGCGGGGCCGCGTGAAGAGGATGTCGAAGCATTGCCACTCGCCCGGTTTGCGGCAGGCGTTCACCGCCGGCGGCTGCTGCTTGTAGAGGGCGCCGCACTGCCCGTCGAAGTAGGTGACGGGCTTGTCGGTGCCGTCCTGGAACGAGTCGAGGATCTGGATCTCGTATTTGTCCATGAAGAACACGCCCGAGTTGCCCCGCTGCTGCCCCTCGCCCGAGGTGTCGGCCGCGGCGCGAAACTCGACGTGCAGCTGGCAGTCGCCGAAGCCCTGCTTCGTGCGGACGTCCCCCTTGCCGATCGTGGCCACGCCGTCGGCCACCCGCCAGTTGTCTCCGTTCGACCAGGCAGAGAGATCCTTGCCGTTGAAGAGCACGATCGCATCGGAGGGGATCGGGGCGGCGGCCGCCGGGGCCGGCCCGGGATCGACGACCCGCGGCTTTGGCCACACGATGGGGTTTTTCCACTCGGGGCTCGTGCCCGACTGGCCGCCGAGGAGATGGTAGCGCCGCGACCGGATCGACTCTGTGTGCTCCCGGGCCTTCGCCTCCGCCTCGCCGAGCGGCAGGCCCGGGGGCATGCCCGGCCGCTGGTGGCCGGCTGCGGCGAGATAGGCATCGCGCAGCACGTCCATCCGCCGCCTCACGTCGGGCACGAACGCGGCGAAATGCTCGGGCGTTTCCTTGGCGGCAGTCGCGTGCTCGCCCAGGCCCTTGAAGAAACTGCGGGCGATCGCCCAGTGCCCCGCCTCGTTGGGATGGACGGCGTCGGGGGCGAACACGGTCTGCGGATCCTTGGTCCGCGCCGCCGCGAGCAACTCCTTCATCGGGCCGTGGATGTCGATCACGGTCCAGCCCTCGGCCCGCTTCGAGAGCAGCCACTTCGAATACGCGTCGAGCACGGCGTCGTAGTCGGCCGTGCCGGCCGGACCGGGCGTGCCGGGCCGCTGGTCGTAGGCCGGCGGCGTGAGGTGGATGATCTTCACGCCGGCCTTCTCCACCGCGTCGTGGAGCCGCTGCATGCCGGCCTTGAATTTCGCAAACCGCGCCTCGTCGAGCGGCTGGTAGATGCCGCAGTTCATCCCGTAGCAGGCGAGTACGAGATCGGGCCGGCCCACGCGGAGCACGCGGTCGAGCCGCTCGTGGAGGTCGGGCCGCGGAAATTTTCCTCCGGCGTGCCCCTCCTCGGAGAGCCCCGACACCGTCTCGCTCGGGAGGGCCATGTTGACGAGGTCCCCCGTCCAGCCCGCCCCTTCGAGCCACGCGATCACCGGCACGAGCCAGCCTCCGGCGTGGCTCACGGAATCGCCGAGCACGACGATCCGCTTCGCGGCGAGGATCTGGTCGCGGGCGGGCGTCGGCTCCGCGGCGGGCAGGCCGACGGCCGCGGCCGCCACGAGGCTGAGGGCGCACACAAGTTCTTTCACGGGAGGGGCTCCTTCGAGGGACAGTCGAACGTGACCACGTCGTCGTATTCGCGGCGCTCCCACGTGAGGATCGCGCCGGGGGTGTCGGGATCGAGCACCGGAAACACGTGGACGGGACGGATCGTCACGGTGAAGCCCGCGGCCGTCTGCGTGACGTCGACCTCCACGTGGCCGTAGTGCTTGCCGCCCGATTCGAGCACGTCGCCATTCCAGCGCTCCGGGGCATGGTCGTGGGCGAGATACAGTTGCCGCTCGTTCTTCGCGGCCTCGTCCGGGCCCCGCAGCGCATCGCCACCGATCCCCACGTCGTAGTAGTGCACGCCGTCGACGACAGAATGCTCGTACATCTCGTCGTGGCCGGAGAACACCGCCCGCACGCGATGCTTCCGCAGGAGGTCGGCGAGCGCCTGTAGCGGTCGGCCCGACTGCGGATTTTTGCCGGGGCCGTCGCCCGGCTCCAGGCCGTGCGGGCCGGACGAATAGGGGGCGTGATGGAACTGCACGAAGATGATCCGGCCGTGGGCGTCGGCGTCGGCGAGCTCCCGCTCGAGCCACGCATACTGCTCCGAGCCCGGCGCGTAGTCGGGCACGTGGGCCGCGTCTTCGCGGTCGATCTCGTGGTTCGTGTCGTCCGGGCCGTCGTCCTGTCCGCCGTTGGTGGTGTCGAGCGTGAGGAGCGCGACGGGGCCGAAGTCGAGGCGGTGGTAGCGGTTCTCGTGTCGCTCGTCGGCGGCGCCGTTGGTCGGGTGCTCGAAGTAGGTGAGGAACTTCATCGATCCCACGAGCGTTGCCCGGCCGGAGTAGCCGCCGAGATCCTTCGTGGCGTCGTCCGACGGCGGGCCGCCGAAGAGCTCGTGGTTGCCCAAGGCCGCCACGATCGGCACCCGCGAGGCGAGCGTGCCGAAGGTGCCCGCGTTGTGCCGCCAGAACTCGTCCCAGTCGCGCTGCTCGCCGCCGCTCTCGACGAGGTCGCCCACCACGCTCACGAGCACCGGGTTTTTCGCCCGAAGGCTCTCGGCGGCGCGGGTGGCGATGAGGGCGAGATTCATCCGGTAGCCCGTCGTCTGGTCGGCCGGATAGCGGCCGTTCACCCAGCGCGGCCGCGGGCCGTCGGGCAGCGAGAGCGACGGGGGCCATTCCGCGTGCGAGCCCCGCGACTCGGGCTGCGTCTCGCAGTCGGCGTAGAAAAACAGCCGCACGCCGCCGCCGGCCCCCACGGCGCCCGGCCGCGGCGCCGTCGTGAGGATCGCCTTCACCGTGTCGTCCCCCTGCTCGACCACGTAGGGATAGCTCGTCGCCGGCTCGAGGTTCCTCACGCGGACCGAGTGGAGAAACGGGGCGCTACCGAGCCGGTCGTCACGGGATTCGTTCGGCTGGTAGGCAAGCTCGAGGGAGAGCACCGGGGCCGAGACGAGCTCGCGGCCCGCGATCCGCACGGTGCCGGGCGTGTCGTCGTTCGACAGCCAGCGGATCGTCATCGCGTCAGGAGCCGGATTCTGCAGGTAGGGACGGACGCGGAAGGCCGCCGCGGCCGGCGGTTCCTCCGCGCGGCCCATGGCGGACAGGACGACGAGCCCCAGCCAGACGACGGCGGTCGCGCGCATCTCACTGCTTCCCGACGGGCTTGGCTCCGGCACGGATCGCGAACAGGTGGCTCTTGTTGGCGATGTAGAGCGTGTCGCCGGCCACGATCGGCGTCGAGTAGACGCTGTTGCCCATGTTGATCTCGGAGAGGATCTCCTTTTCCTTGCCGAGCTTGAACACGGTGATATCGCCGTCTTCGTCGCCGATGTAGACCTTGCCGTCGGCCACGAGCGGCGAGCCCCAGGAGGCTGCGAGCATGTCGTGCGTCCAATGGGGCTTGCCCGTCTTCACGTCGAGGCAGTGGAACAGGCCGCTGAAGTCGGCGACGAACAGCAGGCCGTCGGCGATGGCCACCGTGCCGCAGGTGCGGTGCATCGTCTCCTCGAAGTCGAGCTTGCCGTTGCCGTCGGCATCGAAGCCGGGGTAGTGCCAGACGGCCGCCGAGGCGGGGTTGGGCCGGGCCACCTCACCCTGCTCCTTGATCACTGCCTGCTCGCGCCGGCGGGGCAGGGGAGTGTTCGGGTCCTTGAGGCTCACGGCGAGCTCGCTCGACACATCGCCCCGTTTCGTGGGGTCGATGCACCACAGGTGCCCCACCCCCTCGCCGTGTTCCGGGTCTTCGCCGACGGCGACGTACACGAGCCCCTCGTGGACCACCGGCGTGCCGATGATGTGGTTCCTGTCGGCGCGGCCGCCGAGCGTGTACTTCGATTCCTTGGGGTTGCAGTCGAACTCCCAGAGCTTCTTCGCCCGGCCGTTGTCGCCGCGGGCGTCGAACGAGTAGAGCCAGCCGTCGCCGCCGCCGAAGATCACCTGCGGCACGCCGCCGAGCTCGGCGTAGGCCGGGCTCGACCACTGTCCGTGGAGCACGTTGGCGCCCGGCGTGGCATCGGCCCACAGCACCTTGCCATCGCGCTTGTCGATGCAGAGGAAGCTCGGGGCGTCGGCGTTGGGCAGGTTGATGTGCCCCTCGTCGACGCCGTTGCTCGTGTTCACGAACAGGAGGTCGCCCGCGGCCGTCACGCTGCAGGAGCACATGTTGTGCTGTGACACGCCGAGCGCCTTCATCATGTCGAGCACCCACACGACGTCGGCCTCGTCCTTGTCCTGGGCCTTCTCCGCCGTGAAGGGGCCGTCGTTCTCGCCGTCGCGGAAGCCCTCCGTGTCGAGGCACTTCACCTCGCCGCGGCTCGTCACGTACCAGAGGCGGTCCCCCTCCACGAGCGGCGCACAGCAGATGCCCTGGAGCGGCCAGTCGTGCACGCGGCCCGTGGGAAGCTTCTCGCTCGAATCCTGCCAGAGGAACGAGCCGTCCTTCGTGTCGAAGGCGAGCAGGCAGCCGAGGTCGACCGCCGGCGGATACCGCTTGAGCCAGCCCTTGCCGTTGTTGGTGCCGACATACGCCTTGCCACCCGCCACGACGGGATTGCCGTAGCTCTGGCTGCCGAGCGCCGCCACCCAGGCGACGCTCTCGCTCGTCTCGGGCTTCCACTCCCCCGTGTCGAGGTCGAAGTCACCGGGGGTCCATTCGGCCGGGATGTTCTTGGCCGGCGAGACGTTGTTGCGCACGGGCGA
>JBJSZP010000213.1:0-2428 GCA_046090365.1 Planctomycetia bacterium | reverse complement strand
GAGCGCACGTTTCTTCGCCTCGCCGACCTGATGGCGGCCAACGACCCGCGCCGGTCGGCGCTCTTGCGCGACGTGTTCGCGCGGGCCCGCGAGGAGGAGGTGGGGGACCGGCTCGACGTGATCGTGTCGCTGCTCGAGCAGGGGCAACTGTTGAAGGCGGGCTCCAGCCAGGCGACGGCGATCGAGAAGCTCCAGGAACTGCTCGGTCTGCTCGAGGCCGGCGACACCGAGCGGCAGCGGGCGACGGCGAAGGAGGAGGTGAAGAAGTTTCTCTCGCGGGTGGCGAAGGCGATCGCGAAGCAGCGCGACATCGAGGGCTCCACGGAGGCCGGCGGCGATGCGGAGAAACTCGCCGCGAGGCAGGAGAAGCTGGCCGAGGAGACGGACGAACTCGCCCGCGACATCGAAGGCTTCGCCAAGCGGATGGACGCGAGCGCCGGCGGCGACGCGGGAAAGGCGGAGGCGGGAAAAGAGGCGGAGGCGGGAGAGAAAGCGAAGGCGGCAGAGAAAGCCGAGCCGTCTGCGAACGGCGGTGAGAAGGATTCAAAGGGCGGGGCAGAGGGCTCGCAGGGCGGTGACCAGAAGTCGGAAGGTGGCGCGCAGGGCTCGAAGAGTGGCAAGCAGGGCGGCCAAAGTGGTGAGCAGGGTCAGGACTCCGGGCAGCAGTCCGCCACGCCCGGCGAGGAATCGGCGGCCGAGAGCGGCGAGAAGCCGATCGAGGGCGACGACGAGGCCTCGCGCGCCGCCCGCACGAAGCAGCGGCTCGAGGCGGCGAAGCGCCGGATGCAGAAGGCGAAGGAGCAGCTCGACGAGGCCCGCCGTCGCGACGCCCGCGGCGAGCAGGAGAAGGCGGTGGAGGAGCTCGAGACGGCGCGGGCCGAGCTCGAGGAGATCCTCCGGCAGCTCCGCGAGGAGGAGGTGGAGAAACTGCTCGTGCAATTGGAGGCACGCCTCCGGGCCATGCTCCGCGCCGAGAAGGCGGTGCTCGCGGGCATCGACAAGCTGGCCGCCGAACAGGCCGCCGAGCAGGCGGGCGAGGATCGCGAGCGGCAGCTCGAGGCGGCGCGGCTCGGCCGCGAGCAGGCTGCGATCGGCGTCGATGCCGGGAAGGCGCTCGTGCTCGTGCGCGACGACGGCTCGGCCGTCGCGATCCCGGAGGCCCTCGAGCAGGTGCGCGACGACGCCACGCAGGCGGCCGCCCGCCTCGGCCGCGGCGACACGGGGGAGACGACCCGCGGCATCGTCCAGGATCTCGTCGCCAACCTGGAGGAGATGCTCGCGGCGCTCGAGAAGGCGCAGAAGGAGCAGCAGGCCCGGCAGCAGGGCGGGGCAGGGGGGCGGCCGGCGCAGCCGGGCGAGCAGCCGCTCGTCGACAAGATCTCCGAGTTGAAGATGATCCGCTCGCTGCAGATGCGGGTGAACACCCGCACGAAGCGATTCGCGCAATTGCTCACCGACGGCGTCGAGCGGCCGGAGGAGCCGGAGCTCCTGCGGGCGATCGAGCGGCTCGCGGAGCGGCAGCACACGATCGAGCGTGCCGCCCACGACATCGTCACCGGTCGCACGGAGTGAGAAGCCACCGCCAGGCCCCGGGCTTACGCCCGGTGGTTGTTGGGTACGCCTGCGGAGACGCACGTCCCGGAGGGACGGTGCATATTCGTGCCAAAAGGGTTTGCGGCGGGTATGATTGAGGGCATCGCCGGAGTGCATTCGCGCATGACCCCGAGGATTTCAGGTGCTGGGTGGATCACGGCAGCCGTGATCGTCGGCTCCATGCTCTGTATCGGCCGAGCAGCAGCCGAGGTCGGGCGAGCCGATGCGGCCCGTGATCTCGAGCGGCCGCCCACCTGGAACATCCCGTCGAGCGCCGACGTGCAGGCGAGGCTCACGGCCTGGCTCGATGCATCGGCGGTGCCGGCCGATGCCCGTGCGGCGGCCCTGGCCGCGTGGAACGATGCGGCGGCCACGCCCGATCTCCTCGACCGCGTCATGGCCGCCTGCGCCGCCGTCGATCCGCGCTGCGCGGCGCTCGTACAGGATGTGGATGCCGATCGGGAGTGGCTCACCGCGTTAAGCATCGATCCCTTCGAGCGTGACGCCGTGAGGCTCTGGCTCGGCCGCGAGTGCGTGCGGCTCGACCGCTTCGACGACGGCCTCGCCCTGCTCGGCGATCTCGATCTGGCGACCGCGATTGATCCCGCAACGCTGCTCTTCCACCGGGCCGCCTGCCAGCACTGGCTCCTCGAGGCCGATGCGTCCGTCGGGTCGCTCGACCAGCTGCTCGAACGGGCCGGGGAGATCCCCGTGCGCTACGAGCGCGTGGCCCGACTGCTGCGGGCCGATATCGCGGCGCTCGAGGGGGAGTCGCTCGACCACATCGCCCGCCGGATGCGCGACGTGATGCGGCGGCTCGACCAGGGCCGGGCCG
>JBJSZP010000212.1:0-3788 GCA_046090365.1 Planctomycetia bacterium | reverse complement strand
GATGGGCGCCCTCCAGGAGCGGATCACCTCGACCTCGAAGGGCGCCATCACGAGCGTGCAGGCCGTGTACGTGCCGGCCGACGACCCGACCGACCCGGCCCCGGCCACGGCGTTCGGCAATCTCGACGCGTTCCTGTACCTCGAGCGGTCGATCTCGGAGAAGGGCATCTACCCCGCCGTCGATCCGCTCGCCTCGTCGAGCCGCATTCTCGACCCGCAGTATGTGGGCGAGCGGCACTACCGCGTCGCCCGCCGCGTGCAGCGGACGCTGCAGCGCTACCGCGAGCTCCAGGACATCATCGCGATTCTCGGCGTCGACGAGCTTTCGGAAGAAGACAAGCTCGTGGTGCACCGGGCCCGCAGGATGGAACGGTTCCTCTCGCAGCCGTTCCTCGTGGCGGAGGTGTTCACCGGCAAGCCGGGCGAGATCACGAGCCTCGAAGACACGATCCGGTCGTTCGAGGAGATCGCCGACGGCAAGTGGGACCACCTGCCCGAGCAGGCGTTCATGTACGTCGGCCCGATCGAGCAGGCCGAGGGGCAGGCCAAGAAGATGGCCGCAAAGGCCTGACGAAAACCACCATGGCAGACACCAAGCAATCCGGCCCGGTCCGCTGCGTGATCGTCACGCCCGAGCAGACGAGCCTCGACACGCAGGCCCGGTCCGTCTCGCTGCCGCTGTTCGACGGCCTCCGCGGGGTGGCCCACGGCCATTCCCCGTTCATCGGCCGCCTCGGCGCGGGCGAGGTGCGGATCGTGGGCGAGCAGGGAGGGCCGGCCGACGCCGTCCGCCGCCTGTTCGTCGAGGGAGGCTTCGTCGAGGTGGCCCACGACCAGGTGACGGTGATCACGCAGCGGGCCATTCCGGTGGAAAAGGTCGATCCGGCCGCGGCCCGGGCTGAGTTCGAGAAGATCGCGGGCACCCGGGCGACCGGCGACGAGGCGATCACCGCCAAGCTCCGCGCCGAGCAGGCCGCCCGGGCCCTTGTGCGGGCCGCGAAAGGCCGCGGATAATCCAGGGGTGCCATCGCTCCGAATCGTCCTGCTCGCCGCGGCCGTCTGTTTTTGTCTCGCGGGCGAGGCGCGCGCCGCCGATGCCGCAACGGCCTTCGTGGGCGGCCGCGTGATCCCGATCGGCCGCCCGGAGATCCCAGCCGGCACCGTCGTGATCCGCGGGGGCACGATCGCGGCGGTGGGGCCGATGGACGCCACGCCCGTGCCGCCCGACGCCGCGCGGATCGACGCGACGGGCCTCGTGCTCATGCCCGGCCTCGTCGACACCCACAGCCACGTCGGCGGCGGCCAGGGGGGCGATGCGAGCGGCCCCGTGCAGCCCGACGTGCGGATCCTCGACTCGATCAACGTCCGCGACGCCGGCTTCCGCAAATGCCTCGCGGGCGGCCTGACCACGCTCAACATCATGCCGGGCTCGGGGCATCTCGCGAGCGGGCAGACGGTGTACGTGAAACTGCGGCGGGCCGGCACGATCGACGACCTGCTCTACCGCGACGCCGCCGGCCGGTCGCTCGGCGGCCTGAAGATGGCCAACGGCACCAACTCGCAGAAGGAGCCGCCCTTTCCGGGCACACGGGGCAAGTCGGCGGCCCTCATGCGGCAGAAGTTCGTGAAGGCGCTCGCCTACCGCGACAAGCTCACGCGGGCGGCCGGGGATCCCGAGAAACGCCCCGACCGCGACCTCGAGCTCGAGGCCCTTGTCGACGTGCTCGAGAGGCGGAAGATCGTCCATCACCACTGCCACCGTGCCGACGACATCATCACCGTGCTCCGGCTCAGCGAGGAGTTCGGCTTCGACGTGGTGCTCCATCACGTGAGCGAGGCGTGGAAGGTGGCCCGCGAGATCGCAAAGTCGGGAGCAGGCTGCTCCGTGATCGTGCTCGACAGCCCCGGCGGCAAGATCGAGGCGGCCGACTTCTCGCTGATCACGGGTGCCGTGCTCGAGGAGGCGGGCGTGCCCTGCGCCCTCCACACCGACGACCCCGTCACCGATTCGCGGCTCTTCCTCCGGACGGCGGGCCTCGCCGTGCGGGCCGGGATGTCGCGGGAGAAGGCCCTCGAGTCGCTCACGCTCGCTGGCGCGAAGATGCTCGGCCTCGGCGACCGGATCGGGTCGCTTGACGTGGGCAAGGATGCCGACCTCGTCGTCCTCTCAGGCGACCCTTTGAGTGCGAAGACGAAGGTGCTGCAGACATACGTCGAGGGCAGGAAGGTGTTCGACAGCGACGATCCCGAGGATCGGCTGTTCGCCGTCGGAGGCTTCGGCGCGAGCCGCGACCAGAAGGCCGAGCCCTGCTGCATCGGCCCGGCGCTGGGAGCGACGCGATGAACACGCCACGATCGTGCCACCGTGGATCACGCCTGCTCGCCCTCGCAGCCGCGGCAGCCCTGCTCGCCGCCCCAGCGGCGACGGCCGCCGAGACGCTCGCCGTGCGCGGTGCCACCGTGCACACGATGGCCGGCCCCCCGCTCGCCGACGGCGTGGTCGTGATCGAAAACGGAAAAATCCGTGCGGTCGGGCCGGCCGCCACCACACCCGTCCCGGCGGATGCCAAGCTCCTCCGCGGCGCGGTCGTCACGCCCGGCCTCGTCGACGCCCACAGCGTGGTTGGCCTCGCCGGCCACTTGAACCAGCCGCAGGACCAAGACCAGCTCGACCCTGGCGAGGCGATCCAGCCGGAGCTCCGCGCGATCGACGCCTACAACCCGCACGAGCGCCTGATCGAGTGGCTGCGGGGCTTCGGCGTGACCACGATCCATACCGGCCACGCCCCCTGGGCGCTCGTGGCCGGGCAGACCATGGTGGCGAAACTCACGGGCAACACCGCCGAGGAGGCGGCGGTCGTGCCGGCGGCGATGGTGGCCGCCACGCTCGGCGACGCGGCCAAGCCCCGGGGCGACGGTGCCGACAAGAAGTCGCCCGGCACGCGGAGCAAGGCCGTGGCCATGCTCCGGGCGGAGCTCGTGAAGGCCCAGGAATATCTCCGCAAGCGGTCGCTCGCCGACGAGTCGAAGCGGCCCGATACCGACCTCCGGCTCGAGGCCCTCGCCGGCGTGCTCGCCGGAAAGGTTCCGCTGCTCGTGACGGCCGACCGGGCCCACGACATCGCCTCGGCCCTGCGGGTCGCCGAGGAGTTCAAGCTGCGCATCGTGCTCGACTCGGCCGCCGAGGCCTACCTGCTCGTCGACCGGATCAAGGCCGCCGGCGTGCCCGTGATCGTCCATCCCACGATGCGGCGCTCCGGCGGCGGCGGGGCCGAGACGGAGAACCTCAGCTTCGAGACCGCGGCCACGCTCGCCACGGCCGGCATCCCGATCGCGCTCCAGAGCGGCTACGAGTCGTACGTGCCGAAGACCCGCGTCGTGCTCTTTGAGGCAGGCCTCGCCACCGCCCACGGGCTGCCCTTCGAGAAAGCCCTCGCCGCGATCACGATCGACGCGGCGAAGATCATCGGCGTGGCGGACCGCGTCGGCTCGCTCGAGGTGGGCAAGGACGGCGACGTGGCGATCTTCGACGGCGACCCCTTCGAGTACACGACGCACTGCACGGGCGTGGTGATCAACGGCGCCGTCATGAGCACCGAGCCGAGGTAACGCACTTGCCTCGCCGGTCTCTGGTCAACTCGCCCAATCCGGCTCGGGGTTGCCCCGTACCACCTCGCCGGACGCTCACTGCGGCCCTCCAGGCCTCCGTTCGCTCGACTCCGGCTGCGCTGCGCCATCCATGGCTGCGCTTGCCTGCATACGCCGGCTCAATGGTAGGGGCAACCCCT
>JBJSZP010000211.1:0-9646 GCA_046090365.1 Planctomycetia bacterium | reverse complement strand
GCCCCGCCGAAGCTCACGGTGGCGATCGTGCCCGCGACGAATTCATCGGTGGTGGCCCCCGAGGGAGAACCGCTCCTGTTCACGATCCGCCCCGGCGAGACAATCACGGCCAAGGTGCGGGTCGAGCGGCACGATTTCAAGAACCGGATCGAGTTCGGCCGCGACGGCCAGACCGACCGCAACCTGCCGCACGGCGTGTTCATCGACAACCTGGGCCTCAACGGCCTCCTCATCGTGGAGGGGGAGAACGAGCGGGAGTTCTTCATCACGGCCGCACCCAAGGCCCGCCCCGGCCGCCGGCCGTTCCACCTGCTCGCGGCTCCCGACGGCGGCCAGGCTTCACTGCCGGCCATGATCGAGGTCTTGCCGGCCAAGTAGCGGCGAGCGATAACGGAGCGGCGTGCGATCGAGGTCCTCGCATCGTTCCGGAGGCATGCCATGAACCGGGGTCACAGTGCAGGCTGGTGGTGGGTCGCGAGCGCGGCGATTGGCGCCGCAGGCTGTGCGCCCGGGGCATTCCCCACGGACCAGAAGCCGGCAGCGCAGCCCGCCGCAAAGGCCGAGGCCAAGCCGGCCCCGGTGCAGACGCGGCAGACGCTCAACAAGACCACGCAACACGTCCTCGAGCTTTCCGACGCCCTCAAGCAGGGCGGCGTGCTCGCCGAAACGTCGATCCAGGGGAGCGGCCTCGAGATCGCCTCTGAGGCCTATCGCACGCAGGTCGGCAAGGCAGGGTCGCTCGCCGTGCAGCAGAAAATGAACCTCTACCAGGCCGAGCACGGGGAGTATCCCAAGACCCACGACGAGTTCATGACGCGGATCCTCGGCAAGGGCCAGCCCGACGGCATCGCGCTGCCGATGCTCCCCTACTACCAGGAGTGGGCCTACGACGTGGAAAACCGGAAGCTCGTCGTGGTCGAGTTCCCCGCAAAGAAGGAACAGCGCCAAAAGGAAACGACCGGCGCCGCCGGCCTGTAACGTAAGACAGGCTTCAGCCTCTCGCGTCCTCCGCCGCTTCGCCGCAAACTCTGCCCAGCCGGCTCCGCCCGCACGACCGCCAGACTTTCCGGTGTATCCCGGGAAAAATCTCGTTCGCGGGCGGCCGGGGGCGTTGCGCGGCCCGGCCCGGCGGCAACTCACCCTGTGGAGCCGCGTCCGGCGGAGGATGCGGCCCGCGGGTGTCGAAACTTCTACGCAAAGGATGGTTTTTCCATGGATCCCCAGATCATCAGCTGGATCGTGAGCCTCATCGCCGGCGGCGCCGGTGGCAACATCGTCGGTGCGCTCGTCAAGAATCGGAACCTCGGCCCGGCCCTCAACACGGTCCTCGGCCTCGTCGGCGGCGGCCTCGGCGGCAAGGTCCTGCCGCTCCTCGTGCCGGCCATCGGCTCGCTCGTCGGCGGCACCGACAGCCTCGTCGGCACGGGCGGCCTCTCGGCGATCGTGGGCGCGCTGCTGCCCCTGATCGTGAGCTTCCTCAAGAAGCCGGCGACCGCCTGAGCCCGTCGACCGGGAAACCGTTCCTGATCCAAGGACGGATCGACTGTGCGGCCGGGGGGCGCTTCGCTCCCCGGCCGCCTGCGTTCACACGCCGATGTCTTCCGCCCACAGCTGCGGATGCCGCTCCATGAACTCGCGCATCAGGCTGATGCACTCGGCGTCCTGGAGCACGGTCACGTCGACGCCATGGCTCTTGAGCCACTCCTCCTCGCCGAGGAACGACTGGTTTTCCCCGATCACGACCTTGGGGATCTTGTAGAGCACGGTGGCGCCGCTGCACATCGGGCACGGGGAGAGCGTCGTGTAGAGCGTGCACGCCCGGTAGAAGCTCGCCGGCCGGCGGCCCGTGCGCTCGAGGGCGTCCATCTCGCCGTGGAGGATCGTGCTCCCCTGCTGCACGCGGCGGTTGTGCCCCCGGCCGACGATCTTTCCGTCGTGGACCACGACCGAGCCGATCGGGATCCCTCCCTCGGCCAGCCCCTGCCGCGCCTCGTCGATCGCCGCTCGCAAAAATCCATCCATCTTCAGTGTCGCTCCATGGGCCGGCCGTTCGCCGGCGGCTCACCCGCCCGCACCGGGCTCCTCGTCCTGCCCCGGCTTGCGGCGGCGGCGCGGAGCGTCGGATTTGCGAAACACGGCCACCACGTCCTCGATCGGCACGACGTACAGGAGGTTGTCCTGCTCGAAGTCGACCGGGATCGAGTTCTTCGGGTGAAACAGCACCTTGTCGTACTTCTCGATCGGGAAGTCGGCGTCGCGCTCCACCTGGATGCTCACCTCCACCACGCGGCCGGTGATCGTGGGGATCTCGGCCTGGTCGGGGAGCACGATCCCGCCGCGCGTGCGCTGCCGGCTCTCGTCTTTGCGGATCAGCACGCGCATCCCGAGCGGCTCGACGAATTCGTCCATGGAGGCAGAGTCTACTCCAAGGGCCGGGTGGCGAGGAGTTCGGCCAGGGCGTTCGAGGCGGCCCGCTGCTCCGCCTCCTTCTTGTTGCGGCCCCAGGCCGGCGTGTAGGCCCGCGAGCCGACGTGGGCCGACACGTGGAAGCTCTTGCTGTGGTCGGGCCCCGCCTCGTCCACCACCTCGTAGGTGGGCGTCACGCCGAAGTCGCGCTGGGCGAGCTGCTGGAGGAGCGACTTGTGGTTCGACCCCTGCTCGCCCGCGGCCACGGCCACGATCTCAGGCTGCAGAAACCGCTCCACGAGCCGCCGCACCGGCTCGATGCCGCCGTCGAGATACACCGCCGCCACCACCGACTCGAACAGGTCGGAGAGCACTGAGGGGGGCACGGGCCGGTTCACCGCCAGCCCCTTCCCCACGATGAGGAAGTCGGTGAGGCCGAGCTGCTCGCTGATCCGGCCGCACGTCTCCCGGCTCACGACCACCGACTTGATCCGCGTCAGGTCGCCCTCGAGCGAATCGGGAAACAGCCGGTAGAGCGACTCGCACACGATGAACCCGAGGATCGCGTCGCCGAGGAACTCGAGCCGCGCGTTCGAGGCCAGGCGGTGCTGGGCGCCCGACGCGTGCGTGAGGGCGGCCACGAGCAGGCCCGGGTCGCGAAAGGCGTAGTCGATCCTCCGCTGGCACTCGGCCACGTCGATCATCGGCCCGGGGTGGTCGCGCTGCTCACGCTTCGCCATGCGGAAAATCCATGCTTTCCCCGGGGAAAAATACGGCCGCCGACGGCCGAGTGTCAAACCGCTTCCCCCGCTCCCGTGCGGTTTTCGCACCGGTCCGAACCCTCCCCCGGCGGCCCGCGTAGAACAGCCTGCGCCACTGCCTATGATGTCGGCAGTCGCACAACCCCGAGGGTCATCCGTCCCATGCCACGCACAACCCGCACCCGCCTCACCGCGGCCGCTTTTTCGGCGGTCGTGGCCAGCGCCGTTTCCGCGTTGTTTCTGCTCCCACCTGCCTCCGCCGATGAAACGGCCGCCACGGCCGACGCGATGGCCCATGCCACCGCGCTCTCGAAGGCCTTCCGCCACGCGGCCGAGCACGCCACCCCGAGCGTGGTCGTGGTCCGCAGCGAGGCCAAGGCCAAGCCTGCCGCGGCCCGCGACCGCCAGCGGCGGGGCGGCGGTGGTGAAAACCCGTTCAAGGGCACGCCGTTCGAAGACTTCTTCAAGGACGGCCTCCCCGAGGGCTTCGAGTTCGGCCCCCACGGCGGGATGCCGCCCCGGTCGGGCGTGGGCTCGGGCGTGATCGTCGACGCGGCCGGCATCGTGCTCACCAACAACCACGTGGTCGAGGGGGCCGACGAGGTCACGGTCGAGCTCCCCGACGGCCGTGAATTCAAGGCCACCGAGATCAAGACCGACCCCGAGAGCGACCTCGCCGTGGTGCGGCTGGCCAATGCCAAGGATCTGCCCGTCGCGAAGCTCGGCGACTCCGACAAGCTCGAGATCGGCGACTGGGTGATCGCGATCGGCAATCCCTTCGAGCTCGAGACGACCGTCAGCGCCGGGATCATCAGCGGCAAGGGCCGCGAGCTCGGCAGCATCCGCCGGGCGAAGTTCCTCCAGACCGACGCCGCGATCAATCCCGGCAACTCGGGCGGCCCGCTCGTGAACCTCGCCGGCGAGGTGGTGGGCATCAACACGGCGATCGCGTCGAGCAGCGGCGGCTACCAGGGCGTCGGCTTCGCGATCCCGATCAACCTCGCCAAGTGGGTGAGCGGGCAGCTCATCGCCAAGGGCTCGGTGGAGCGCGGCTATCTGGGCGTGTCGATCAGCCCGATCTCGCGCGACATGGCCGAGAAGCTCGGCGTCAAGGATCGCAAGGGAGCGCTCGTCACGGAGGTGATGCCCGGCACGCCGGCGGCCGAGGCGGGCGTGCAGGAGCTCGACGTGATCGTGGGCTTCGATGGCAACCCGATCGACGGCCCGCGGTCGCTCCAGGAAGTTGTGGAGCGGTCGGGCATCGGCCAGAAGCACAAGGTCGCCGTGCTCCGCGACGGCAAGTCCGTCGAGCTGTCGGTGTCGGTGAAGCCGCTGCCTGAGAAGGTGGCGCGAAACGGCGGCGGCATGAAGAAGGGCCCGGGCGTCGAGGAGACGTATTACTCGGAGGCCTTCGGCATCGAGGTGCGCGACAAGAACTCGGTGCCCGAGGACGCCTACGAGGGCTTCGAGGGCGTGCTCGTCGACCGCGTCGATCCCGACGGCATCGCGGCCCGCGCGGGGATCGGCCCGGGCGTGCTGATCCGCAAGCTCGGCCACAAGCAGGTGACGAGCGTGGGCGAGTTCGCGGAGGCCATCGAGAAGGAGTCGGCCGAGGACGGCATCCTCCTCCAGGTGCGCACTCCCCGCGGCAACTCGATCGTGCTCTTGAAAAAGAGCGGCTGACAAAGCGAGGCTGGGGGGCCCCCTGGCGCTTGGAACCCCTCCGGCGTCGGGAGCCCTCCGGCAGCTCGCACCCCATGGCCACGCTCGGCGTCAACATCGACCACGTCGCCACCGTCCGGCAGGCCCGCCGCACGGTGGAGCCCGACCCGGTATGGGCGGCGGCGCTCACCGAGCTCGGCGGGGCCGACGCGATCACGGTGCACCTCCGCGAGGACCGGCGGCACATCCAAGACCGCGACCTCGAGGTGTTGCGCCGCACCGTGCAGGTGAAACTCAACCTCGAGGCGGCGATCGCCCCGGCGATGATCGAGATCGCCTGCCGCGTGAAGCCCGACCAGGTGACGCTCGTGCCGGAGAAGCGCGAGGAGATCACCACGGAGGGCGGCCTCGACGTGGTGACCCACAAGGCGGCGACGGCCGAGGCGGTGAAGCGGCTGCACGACGCGGGGATCGTGGTGTCGTTGTTCATCGATCCGGCCCCGGCGCAGATCGAGGCGGCGGTGGACCTCGGCGTGGCCGCGGTCGAATTGCACACAGGTGAGTATGCCAACGCCGCGACGGATGCGGCCCGGCATGCGGAGCTCGTGGAGCTCTCCCGCGGCGCCGCGATGGTGCGGCAGGCGAAGCTTGGCCTCAACGCGGGCCACGGACTCACCTACCGCAACGTCGTGCCCGTAGCCCGGCTCGAGGGGATGGGCGAGCTCAACATCGGCCACTCGATCGTGGCCCGCGCCGTGCTCGTGGGCTTCACGCAGGCCGTCCGCGAGATGAAGGCGTTGATCGCGTAGGACAGGCGTCCCGCCTGTCCAAAATGCACACGACGCCAATCCTGGACGGCCGCGATGGCTGACCGCCCCGCCCTCCCCCGATGCCGGGATAGGAGCCTCGCCCTCGTTATGGTCTGATCGCTGGTTCCCCGGACGGTCCGTCGGCGGTCGGCGAAAGGAGTCGCACATGGCAGCGGTCGACGTTTGCGCGGACGATCCCCACGGCCCCGGCTGGATCCGCGACGCCCGCCAGGCGATCCGCGACGCGCCGATGGACTTCTTCCGCGTGAGCCCGCTCCGCTACTGGGCCGATTTTCTCGTCGCCCTCGCGCTCGCCTACTCGTCGGCCACGGTCTACCTCGTGTCGCCGCTCGGCTCGTGGCCGCAGCTCGTCGCCTTCCCGATCGCCGTGTTCTGGCTCTACCGGCTCGGCTCGCTCGTCCACGAGGTGTGCCACCTCGGCCACCACGAGATGCGGGCTTTCAAGGTCGCCTGGAACGTGCTCGTGGGCACGTTCACGCTCACGCCCTCCCCCTTCTTCACGCGGCACCATCGCGACCACCACAGCCAGCGGATGTACGGCACGCCCGAGGATCCGGAATACGTCGCCAACGTGCTCGAGGGGGGTAACTGGCGGAGCGCCCTGGTCTACGGCCTGTTCATGCTCGTGTTTCCGCTCCTCGTGTTCCTGCGGTTCCTGCTCGCCCCGCTCACGTTCCTCCATCCGCGGCTGCGCGAGTGGACGCTCGAGCGAGCGAGTTCGCTCACGCTCAACCTCCGCTACCGCCGCCACGTCACACCCTTCGACCGTCGGGCGATCACGGCCGTCGAGCTCTTGTGCTTCGTGCGGGCCGCCGTCATCCCGCTCTCCGTGTACGCCGGCCTCGCCCCGCCGAGCCGGATTCCCCTGCTCTACCTGCTCGGGCTGACGACGTTCGTGATGAACCAGATGCGGCAGCTCGCCGACCACCACTTCGCCGGCGACGGCAGCCCCGCCGACGTCGAGTCGCACATCCTCGACTCCTGCAACTTCACCGGCCGCGACCCGTTCACGTGGCTGTTCTTCCCGTTCTCGATCCGCTACCACGCCCTCCACCACCTGTTCCCGTCGCTGCCCTACCACAACCTCGAGGCGGCCCACGCCCATCTCGTGGCAGCGCTGCCCGCCGACTCCCCCTACCTCGGCCTCGACCAGCCCGGCTGGTGGCCCGTCGCCAAGCGCACCGTCTTCGGCTGACGCGGGACGACCGTCCCGGTTGCCCTGCCCGGCTGGCCGGTTCATCTCACGGGCACAGACGAAACCGCACGATGACAACCGTGCGATCGGCTGCGCAAACCGTGTACCAGACGGCCAGCGGGGGCTCGAAGCCGACGCGTAGCTCGATGTTTTCCTGGTCCCCGTGCCGCGATTCCCCGAACGCCAGGGGGGCCTCGCTGAGAATTTCTTCGATCCCACGGGCGGCTGCGGATACGAGCGAGCGATCAGCGGCAGCGAGATAGGCCGCCGCCAACTGTTGCTCCGCTGCAAGGTCGCAGAGCACCGTGTATCTCAACCACGGCTCCTGTTTGCTGCCCCCTCGCAGTCTGAAATGACCTGCGAAAACGGACGTCCGTTGCGAAGCTGGCCACGCTCCAGAAGCTGTTCCAGCGGGACGTCGCCCGGTTCGAGCAGGTGTGGCGGCACATGGCACGGGCGAAAATGCCCGATCACGCGGCCCGAGGCATCGCAGATCTCCGCGACCGTGGAGGTCTGGAGGAGTTCCTGCTCCATCGATCCGGTAACGGTCACGCGGTGCATGGCATCTCCTTACATGCGAGACATATACCGAAGTATACTAGCCACTGCGAAAGCAGGGCAACCGGTGCCGTCCCCCAAGAAGCCCGGAGCCGAAGCGACGGGGTCATGCATCCCGCGCCAGGCCCGGAGGGCCGGGTTCACACCAGCCGACGGAGGTCGGCCAAGGGAAAATGGCACGATGCCATGTTTCCCGTAAACACAGCGCGCACGCGCCTTTTTCGCCGCCCTGTTTTTGGTACGCTCGACCCCGGCGGCCGCTTCGAGGATCTGCACCCCGTGGTCAACGACGATCTCCTGCGGCGCGATGTGCGCCTCCTCGACGGCAAGCTCGATTCCGTGATCGTCGAACTGGCCGGGGCCGACTCCTCGGCCCTCGTGGCCGACATCCGCCGGCTGGCCCGCGACCGCCGCGCCGGCGGCCACGACGCCGAGCGGGCCCTCGCCGCCCGGATCGAGTCGCTCGACGTGGCCCAGGCCCGGATCGTGACGCGGGCCCTCTCCATCTTCTTCGACCTCGTCAACATCGCCGAAGACCGCCAGCGCACCCGCGTGCTCCGCGACCGCGAGCGGCTCAAGCACCCGCAGCCGCTCGGCGAGTCGCTCTCGAGCGCGATCGCCGAGCTCGCCGCCGCCGGCCTTTCCGCGGCCGACGTGCAGCACACCCTCGACCGGCTCTCGATCGAGCTCGTGTTCACCGCGCACCCGAGCGAGGCGAAGCGCCGCGCGATCCGGGCCAAGCTCCGCCGCATGCGGCAGACGCTCCAGGCCCTCGACCGCGACGATCTCCTCCCCCGCGAGCGGGCCGAGCACGAGAGCCATCTGCGCACCGAGCTCGCGATCCTCTGGGAGACGGAGTTTCTCAAGGCCCAGCGGCCCACCGTGCTCGACGAGGTGTCGCGAGGTCTCTCCATCATGCCCCGGCTGTGGGAGGCCGTGCCGCGGGTCCACGAGTCGCTCCGCCGCGGGCTGGCCGCAGCGTTTCCCGGCCACGCGTTTCGCGTGCCGCCGTTCCTCACGTTCGGCTCCTGGATGGGGGGCGACCGCGATGGCAACCCGTTCGTCACGGCCGACGTCACGGAGCAGACGCTCCTCCGGCTCCGCGCCGCGGCGATCGACGCCCACCTCGCCCGCTGCTCGCGGCTGCACGAGCTGCTCACGTCGTCGCTGCGCGAGGCGCGGGGCGCCGAGCCGCTCGAGCGCCGGCTCGAGGGCCTCGTGCACGACTGGCCCGACCTCCGCGCCGTGCTCGACGGTCCGCTGCCGCAGGAGACGTATCGCCGCTGGCTGCGGATGATCCACTTCCGGCTGGAGTGCTCGGCGGCGGCGAGCCTTTCCGACCCCGTCCAGCCCGGCGCCTACGCCTCGGCCGCCGAGCTCGAGGCCGACGTGTCGGCGCTCGTCGAGTGCCTCGAGCGCGACCACGCCCTCGCCGCCGACTCGCCGAGCCGCCGCTGGCTCGACCTCGTGCGCACGTTCGGCCTCCACATGACGAAGCTCGACGTCCGCCAGGATGCCCGGGCCTACCAGAAGATCATGGCCGCGATCCTCGGCGCGGCCGGTGTGCCCGACGCCGCGGCGCTCGCCGGCGACGACGAGGCCACGAAGGTGCGGGTGCTCACCACGTCGCTCGGAAAGGTGGGCGCCGTGCCGACCGCCGGCCTCGATCCGCTGGCCCTCGACACGCTGCGGCTCTTCGAGGTGCTCCACACGGCGGCCGTCCGCTTTGGGAGCGACTGCGTGGGCGGCGCGATCGTGAGCCTCACGCGTTCCCCCGCCGACGTGCTCTGCGTGCTCTGGCTGTGGCGCTGGGCGCAGAAGCAGGCCGCCGACCGCGGCGGGCCCGTGGCCGCCCGCGACATCGCCGTGGTGCCGCTCTTCGAGAAGATCCACGACCTGCACCACGCCCACGAGACGCTCGCCACGATCCTCGACACACCGGCCTACGCCGAGCACCTCGCCGGCCGCGGCAACCGGCAGGTGGTGATGGTGGGCTACTCCGACAGCACGAAAGACGGCGGCTACCTCGCGGCCTGCTGGGGCCTGCAGGCGGCGCAGAGCCGGCTCCATGCGGCGGCCGCGGCCCGCGGCGTGAGCCTCACGTTTTTCCACGGCCGCGGCGGCTCGCTCGGCCGTGGCGGCGGCCCCGCGGCCCGCGGCATCCTCTCGCTCCCGGCCGAAACGCTCGACGGCAGCCTGCGGCTCACCGAGCAGGGCGAGGTGCTCGCCGAGCG